>JAPJRE010000176.1 GCA_030824725.1 Sphingomonas sp. | reverse complement strand
CAGTTCGCCCGGGCGTTGGTGCGGCTCGACCGGCTTTCGCGGAACCAAGGATGCTCGTCCGACGTGTGGCTGTACACCTGGTCGATGATCACCCGCAGCCCCAGTTCGTGCGCCCGGGCGATCAGCGCGTCGAAATCGGCAAGGGTCCCGAACACCGGATCCACGCCGCGATAATCCGCGACGTCATAACCGAAATCCTTCATCGGCGACGTGAAGAAGGGCGACAGCCAGATCGCATCGACGCCGAGCGACGCGACATAGTCCAGCCGCTGCGCGATGCCGGGCAGGTCGCCGACGCCGTCGCCGTTCGAATCGAGAAAACTGCGCGGATAGATCTGATAGGTGACCGCACCCTTCCACCAGGGCCGGCTCGCATCGCCCGCGCTCACTGCGCCGCGCAGACCGCATAGCCGAACGGCGGCAATGTCACGCGGACCGATCCGGGCGCGTTTGCCTGCGGCGCGCAAGTATTCGCCAGCGCGATGAAGTTCGTCGAGCGGACATCCACTTCGACGGGCACATCTATCGCCTGCGCCGAGGTGTTGAACACCAGCAGGACCTCCCGCCCGGTCGTCGGATCGAAGCGGGAGACTGCGAGCAGCCCCGGCGCATCTCCCCAGGCGCGCAGCTGCTGGCGACCAAGAGTCAGCGCCGGTGTCGTCGTGCGGATGCGGGCGAGCTTCGCGATCTCACGATACACCGGGTGCGCGGTGTCGAAGCTGGCGGTGGCGGTCGTCTTTGTCGTTCCGATCAGCACGTTGTCGTTGTACGATGCCACCTTGCTCGGAAACAGATCCTCACGCGCGTCCTGATCGTGGCCGTCGCCGGTGAAGCCCTGCTCGTCGCCCGAATATATGGTCGGCACACCACGCAGCGTCAGCAGCATCGCGTGCGCCAACACGTCGCGCGCGAGCAGTTCCGCGTCCAGCGCCTGCGGGTTGGCGCGGCGGATGAACCAGCCGATCCGCCCGACATCATGATTGCCCAGGAACGTCGGCAGTTGCCGCGCCATGGCCGCGCCGCCCTCGTACAGTGCATCGCCGCGGAACAGGCGGAACGCGTCGCTCGTCGGCTTGCTTTCCGCCACCATGCCGCCGACCGCCGCCTGGAATGCGAAGTCGAGGACGCTCGGCAGCCCGTCGACGCGGGTGTGCGAAGCGAGGCGGCCGGGATCGATATCGCCGGTCATCACTTCGCCGAAGATATGGAAATTGGCGATGCCACGCTGCTTTGCGCGCCACTGCATCGCGGGCACGAACGCGTGCCAGAATTCGGGATTGACGTGCTGCGCTGTGTCGATGCGGAAACCATCGATGCCGAACCGGTCGATCCAGTCGCCAAAGATGTCGATCATCCCGCGCAGGACCCGCGGATTCTCGGTCATCAGGTCGTCCAGCCCGGCGAAATCGCCCATCGTCGAACTCTCGCCAGAGAACGTCGAGTTGCCGCGATTATGGTAAAGTTTGGGATCGTTCAGCCATGTCGGGACTTTCACATCACGATCGGTCGGCGCGACATAGGGCGTGTAGGCATAGGCGGGATCGGTCAGCCGCGCGAAATTCTCGGTCGTCTGGACGCCGTCGCCGGCAAATCCCGCATTAATCGCGGTCGAGCCCCGACGCTGATACGGATAGGCGGCGCGGCTGCGATATACGCAGTCGGAGATGCCCGCACATTCGCGCATCCGGATCACGTCCGCGGTGTGATTGACGATGATGTCCATATAGACTTTCATGCCGCGTGCATGCGCCGCATTGACGAAGGCGCGCATGTCGGCGTCCGTCCCCAGATGAGGATCGACCGCTGTGAAGTCGGTGATCCAATATCCGTGATAGCCCGCCGACTCCTGGCCCGGCAGGCCCTGCACCGCCTTGTTCTTGAAGATCGGCCCCAGCCAGATCGCGGTCGCGCCGAGACCCTGGATATAGTCGAGCCGACGGGTCAGCCCTTTCAGGTCGCCGCCATGATAGAAGCCCTTTCGCGCGGGGTCGTATCCGGAGCGCAGATAGTCGCCCTTCAGACCGCCGCGATCGTTCGCCGTATCGCCGTTCTCGAACCGGTCGGGCAGAACGAAGTAGATCACCTCTTCCTCGGGCGAACGGTCGCGATACTCGTTCGCCTGCGCCGCGGCGCCGGCAGGGGCGGCAATCAGTGCGGCGGCGAGAAGACAGGCCTTCATCGGCGAACCTGGCGGGTTTGACTGTCGTGCGTGGACACGACAGGCTTTGGGAAGGGTGCGATCCATGATGCGGAGCGCCGGTTCATCAGAATTTCAGCGTCGCACCGGCGAGATACCGGCGACCATAGCGCTGGAACTCGTTGACCCGCAGCGAACTCTGCGGCTCCTCGGTCACGAACGGCTCGTCGGTCAGGTTCTGGCCCTGGACGTAGACCGAAACCCCCTTGAGCGCCCCGGCCGAGAAGTCATAGCCGATCTGCCCGTCAACGATCAGTTCGTCGCGTGCCCGACGGAAATCCCGGCTGGCGCCGAAACCGACCAGCTCGCCCAGGAAGGTCGAGCGGTACCGGGCCGAACCGCGCAGGTTGATCCCGTATTTCTCGAAGAACACGGTGCCGTTCGCCACCCAGCGCGAATAGCCGGGGATGTCGGTCGCTGGCGCATCCGGGTTCGGGCGGATGCTCGTCCTTGTGTACGACGCGCCGCCGGTGAAGCCGAAGCCGTCGAGGGCGCCTACGAGCCTGCCGAACGGCACCGTGCCGGCGACTTCGACGCCGTACAGCTTGCCTCCACCGATGTTGATCGGCTGGTTGAGCGTCCCGACCGACGTCGTCAGCAGATTGGCATTTATCGGCGGAGGAAGGTTCCCGAAATCGAACGCGACCTCCTGGTTGCGATAGATGAAGCTGGTTAGGTTTTTGTAGAAACCCTGGATCGCGATGTAGCCGGATTCACCGAAATACTTCTCGATCGTCGCGTCGAACGCGGTGGCGCGATAGGGCCTGAGGTTGGCGTTGCCGGCGCTGCCGCGAATGATCGGCACGTTCACGCCGTTGACCTGATTGCCGGTATCGACGCCGTAGCTGAGCGCGACGCGCAGATCGTCGAGCCGCGGTCGTGCGATCTCGCGGGCCGCGCCGACGCGGAACACGAAATCGCTCGGCAACCGTAGCGACAAATTAAGGCTCGGCAGCGCGTCGACATAGTCGTCTCCCTGCGTTTGCGTGAAGTTGTTGCCGGCCGGCCCGAACACCAGCCCGGTAGATTTCTGCTCGGTCACGACGAACTGCACGCCGAAGTTTCCGGTCAGTTCCGACGCGCCGATCGCCTGGCGGATATTGCCCTGCAGATAGCTGGTGATCACATCTTCCTTGACGCTGAACGCCTTGGCCAGAATGTCCTGTGCACCGGTACGCGGGAGCAGCGCCAGCACTCCGGCGTCGAGCAGCGCAAAGGGATCATAGGCGAGCGCACGGCCTACGCCGTTGAAGGCGTATCCGACGTCGAACGTGCCGAGCAGGAATTGTGACGGGATCTGGGCTTCCTGCGCACCGCCCGGCAGCGTGACGAACGCTTCGTCTGGGGTCAGCGTCTTCGTGCGGCGGGTATAGTTCATGCCGAACCGCACGCTTGACAGGAACGATCCCTCGATCAGCTTTTCGATCTCGGTGCGACCCTGGTAGATCTCGTCGGTCAGGCGGCGATCGTTGAAATACCCGGCCTGCACGACATTGTCGCCGCCGTACCCGGCCGGGTCGGTCAGCAGGAACAGCGCGGGATTAGTGTAATCGAACTGCGGCGTGAACACCGAACCCGTGTCGGTAGTGACGAAGCCGATCGTCTCGGTTGCGCCGCGCGTGCGACCGCGACCGGTGCCGGCATAGCTTTCGAACGAGAATTCCGACCGGTTGGTGCGCGAATAGCTGAGGTCGAGTTGCGCGTTCCAGCCGTCGGCGCCCTTGTAGGCATTGTTCCAGCCGACCGAGTAGAGATCCGCGGTGTTACGCTGCGCATCGTTGCGGACCAGCGCCTGGACGTTGTTGAAGCTGCCCGATGTCACCACGCCGTCGGTGACGGTCGCACCTGCGCTGTTGAAGCTGGTGCCGAAGAAATCACCGACCGCAAAGCCGAGCGGAAGCTCGACGCCGCGGCGGCTCTGGCTGTCCTCGAAATTCGAATAGAATGCGTCGAGCGTGCTGGTGAATTCGGGCACCGGTTTGAACTGGATCGTTCCGGCCCCGCCGAACCGCTTCAGCCGGGTGGAGGTGCCGCGCGCAGTGGGAAAGCCCACCAGCGCCGCACCGCCGGGCCCGCCGTCGCTGTACCCGCCCGACCGATATTCGCGGAATTGATACGGCTCGTCGATGTAGCTGCCGGCCAGCGATACGCCGATCGTGTCGCCGGCGAACTGGTCGACATAATTGGCGTTGACCCGGTATCCGTAGCGCTTGGAATCAGGATTGAACTTGTCGATGTCGGTGTAGGTGCCGCGACCGCCGACCGAGATGACGCGCTTGCCGAATTCGAGCGGGCGGATGGTCCGCAGATCGACCGTGCCGACCAGGCCCTGGCCGATCAGCGAAGCCTGCGGCGTCTTGTAGACCAGCACCTGGCTCACGACTTCGGACGGGTATTGGTCGAACTCGACCTGGCGGTTGTCGTTGGTCGAGGTCTGCTCCCGACCATTCAAAAGCGTCGTCGAGAAATCGGGTCCGAACCCGCGGATCGAGATCGTCTGCGCGCGGCCCGAGACACGCTGCCCGGCCAGGCCCGGCAGGCGGGCGATCGACTCCGCGATCGACGCGTCGGGCAAGCGACCGATATCCTCGGACGAGATCGATTCGACGACCTGGTCGCGGTTCTTTTTCTCGGCGACGGCATTTTCTAGCGAGCTGCGGAAACCGGTGACCACGATGTCGCCGTCGGTCGACTGTTCCGTCGTCGCGTCCTGCTGCTGGGGGGCGTCACCGGGCACCACCGGGTTGGCGGTGGTTTGCGCGTCGGTGCTGAACGATGTCGCAGGCGTGCCTGCGGTCGACACCTGGGCATAGGCCGGCGCGGACACGAGCATGGCGGCGGTGAGCGCGCCTGCGCTGCAACCGAACTTCAGCATGTCGCAGACGATGAATGGCCGGGCGCCGTGGATCATGAATAACCTCCCCTGGGTAGGGCCGCCCGTCGCGATTGCGCGGGTCCGCCTCGATTGCCCGTTCGAATGAACCCGCCGCGTGATCTTGGGAACAGACAGGCATACGTATTCACACCGGTCGCAGCGACCCTGTGGCCGGCACGCAACAGGTCGAACGTTGACGGACTTGGGGATCTGGGCTCTTGTTCCCGATCATGAGGTTCGCGCCCGACGGACGCCAGGAGAGCCAAGCCCCCGCCGATGCAGCGCAAGCCGACCTCTTTCGACATCGCGCAGATGGCGGGCGTTTCGCAGTCGACGGTGTCGCGTGCGCTGCGTGGCAGTTCGACCGTCAGCGTCGGCACGCGACAGCGGATCGAGGCCGTCGCCCGGCAGCTCAACTACACGGTCGACCGTGTCGCCTCCAACCTGCGGTCCGGGCGCACGCGCACCCTGGCGGTTCTGCTGTTCCAGGATCCGTCGCCCGACGAGTCCGCGGTGAACCCGTTCTTCCTCGCGATGCTGGGATCGATGATGCACGCCTGTGCCGACCACGAACACGACCTGCTGTTGTCTTTCCAGCAGATGCGCAACGACTGGCACACGGAATATGAGAACAGCCACCGCGCCGATGGCCTGATCCTGCTCGGCTACGGCGATTATGCCGATTACCGTGCCAAGGTCGAACAACTGGTCGCGCAGCAGACGCATTTCGTGCGCTGGGGATCGGTGCAGCCCAGCGATCCCGGGCTGACCGTCGGCTGCGACAATCGCGGTGGCGCCGCAGCGGCGACCCGGCATCTGTTGGAGAGCGGTTGCCGGCGCATCGCATTCCTGGGCGACGCGACCGATCACTACCCCGAATTTCGCGATCGCCACCGCGGCTATGTCGATGCACTGGCGGCGGCGGGAGTGACGCCGGACCCGGACCTGTGCGTCGCTGCCCTGTCGAGCGAGGAGGACGGCGCGCGCGCCGCGCGCACGCTGCTGGCGCGGCGCGCAGCGTTCGACGGGGTGGTCGCGGCGAGCGACCTGATCGCCTTGGCGGCGATGAGCGTCTTCGATGCCGCGGGCATGCGCGTGCCCGACGACGTGAAACTGGTCGGGTTCGACGACATCCCTGCCGCCTCGCTCGCCAATCCGCCGCTGACGACGGTGGCGCAGGATGCAGGGGCAGCGGGACGCGCGCTGGTCGAGACGCTGCTCGATCGTATAGCCGCTCGCGCGGTGTCGAGCCGCATGCTGCCGACCCGCCTAATCGTTCGGCGATCCACGGAGGGACGACAGTGAGCGATCAGCCCCGCGCGACCAAGCCACGCCAGAGCTGGCCCGGCCTGTGGAACATCTCGTTCGGATTCTTCGGCATCCAGATCGGCTTCGCGCTTCAGAACGCGAATATGAGCCGCATCTTCCAGTCGCTCGGCACGTCGGTCGACGATCTGCCCGCGCTGTGGGTCGCGGCGCCGTTGACGGGACTCGTCATCCAGCCTGTCATCGGGCATCTCAGCGACCGGACCTGGTTCGGCCGGCTCGGGCGGCGGCGACCGTATTTCCTGGCGGGCGCGGTGCTCGGGGCGCTATCGCTGTTCGTCATGCCACTCGCGGGGAGTTTCGCAGCACCATTGCTGTTCGCCGCGACGATGCTGTGGGTGCTCGACGCCAACCTCAACATCTCGATGGAGCCGTTCCGCGCCTTCGTCGGCGACATGCTGGGGCGCGATCAGCACGCAGCGGGCTATTCGGTGCAGACCGCCTTCATCGGCGCGGGAGCAGTTGTGGGGTCGATCTTTCCCTATGCGCTCGAACGGTTGGGCGTATCGAACGCAGCGGCGGCGGGGACGATCCCGGATACGGTGCGCTACGCCTTTTGGTTCGGGGGCCTTGCGCTCTTTCTCGCGGTGCTGTGGACCGTGGTGACGACGCGCGAATTTTCGCCGGCGGAAATGGCGGCATTCGAAGGGCCGGTGCCGCCGGACGCGGGTGCTCCGGCGCTTGCGCAGCGCGGTCTCGCCTCGGGCGGTACGTGGATCGCAGCCGGGATCGCGGTCGCCGTGATCACCGGTGTCTTCGATCTCGAGAAGGAAGTGTATCTGCTTGGCGGCCTGCTCGTCGCGTACGGACTGGCGAGCGTGATCGCGATCACCCGATCGAAGCGTGGGCAAAGCCCCGGCATTCTCGGCCATATCGTCGGCGATTTCGCTGGCATGCCCGACCTGATGAAGCGGCTGGCCCTCGTTCAGTTCTTTTCCTGGTCCGCATTGTTCATCATGTGGATCAACACGACCCCGGTCGTCGCGCTTCATTTCTTCGGTGCGAGCGGTCCCGAGAGTCCGGCGTTCCAGACCGGTGCCAACTGGGTCAACGTGCTGTTCACGGTCTATAACGGCGTGGCGGCGGTCGCGGCGCTGACGCTGTTGCCGTGGCTGGCCAACTCGATCGGTCGCGTGCGCACGCACATCGCGGCGTTGCTGTGCGGCGCGGCGGGGTTCGCAAGCTTCTTCGTCATTCGTGATCCGCAGATGCTGATAGTGAGCGAGATCGGCGTCGGCATCGCCTGGGCCTCGATCCTCGCGATGCCCTATGCGATCCTTGCGTCCAGCCTGCCGCAGGGCAAGCTTGGCATCTACATGGGATTGTTCAACATATTCGTCGTCGTGCCGCAATTGCTCGTCGCGACCGTGATGGGCAGCATCACCAAATATTTCTTCCCGACCGAGCCGATCTATACGATGGCCTTCGCCGCCGTCGTCTTGATTGCGGCGTCACTCGCCATGCTCCGGGTGCCGCGAGCTTCGTAACGGTATTAATATTTGCTGAGTTTTCTTTCTTTTACCGACAGATAATATATAGATTTTATAT
>JAPJRE010000175.1 GCA_030824725.1 Sphingomonas sp. | reverse complement strand
GTCTTCCATCGCAGCGGGGACGCCCCTCCACCACCGCCTTCGGCGGCGGTCCCCCTCCCCTTGCAGGGGAGGATTTAGCCTATCGCACGATCAGGAAGTTCATCCGCGCAGCGGCGATCGGCCGCTCCTCCTCGTCCTGCCACGCGATCGCGCTGACATTCGCCACCCGCTTGCCGAGCCGGGTCACCGTGCCCTTGGCCCGCGTCTCCTTCTCGCGCCCGCCGCGCATGTAATCGACGGTGACGTTGACCGGCTTCACCTTCGCCCCGCCTTCCGCCTCCAGCGCCTGGAGCAGCGCGCCGACCGCCGCCATCTCGATCAGCCCGCCGATCGCGCCGCCGTGCAGGAACCCCGGCCGGCCGACCACGTCGCCGGAAAAGGGCAGCACCAGCACCGGCGCATCGGCGCCCGGCTCGACGCTGAGCCCCAGCAGTTCGGCATAGGGAGGAAGCTTCACCAGTACCCCTCCGCCGCCATGAAGGTACCTGCAACATGCGCGAGCGGATCGGCCGGATCGCCGTCATGCGCCTGCCCGCGCACGAACGCGATCGATCGGGTCAGCCGGTAGCATTCGGCGCGCCCGATCACCGTCTGGCGGGTGCGTGCCGGGCGCAGATAGTCGATCCGCAGGTCGAGCGTCGCATGCGGCAGGAACTTGCCCACCTTCAGCCACACCGCGACGCTGCTCGCCATGTCCATCAGCGCGAGGATCGGCCCCGAGGCGAGCACGCCCGTCTCCTCCTGCCCCACCAGATCGGCGCGCCAGGGCAGCTCCAGCTCGGACCAGTCGTCGCCATGATCGCGGTGCGCGACACCCAGGCGGCTGCCATGGTTGGGAAAGCGGAGCGCGAAGAAGGCGCGCGGATCGAACCGGGGCGGCGCCGCGGGATCGCTGGACTGGGACATACCCGTTTTTCTAGCGCCACCATCTTGCCCGCGCAAATGCTTCGCCGCACATTGGCGGGCAACAAGAGAGGATGCCGGAATGAGCGAGCGCGTGACCTGGACCATCGAGGGCGGCGTCGCCGATGTGCGGCTGAACCGGCCGGAAAAGATGAACGCGCTCGATCCCGCCATGATCGAAGGGCTGCTGACGGCGATCGACACGCTCGGCCAGACCGCCGGCCTGCGCGCGGTGGTGCTTTCGGGCGAAGGCCGCGCCTTTTGCGCCGGGCTGGACATGGCGAGCATGGCCAATGTCGGCGCGGGCGTCGACATCGCGGCGCGGACGCACGGACTCGCGAACAGCTTCCAGCAGGTCGCCTGGGGCTGGCGGACGCTGCCGGTGCCGGTAATCGCGGCGGTGCACGGCGTGGCGTTCGGCGGCGGACTGCAGATTGCGAGCGGTGCGGACGTCCGCATTGCGGCGCCCGACGCCCGGCTGTCGGTGATGGAGCTGAAATGGGGCATCGTGCCCGATATGGCCGGCTTCGTGCTCTGGCGCGGCACAGTGCGCGACGACGTGCTCCGCGAACTGACCTACACGGCGCGGGAGTTCAATGCGGCGGAGGCACAAGGCTTCGGCTTCGTCACCAGGCTGGCCGAAGACCCGCGTGCCGAGGCACTCGCGCTTGCGCACGCCATTGCCGGTCGCAACCCGGAAGCGATCCGCGCCGCCAAGCGGCTCGCCAGCCATGAAGGCGATGCCGCCGCAGTGTTGCTCGCCGAAAGCGTCGAGCAGGCAGCCCTGCTGCGCACGCCCAACCAGATCGAAGCGGTGATGGCCAATATGCAGAAGCGCGCACCCCAGTTTCGCGACTGAGCCGGTTGCATTCCGGCTCGCGATCGCGGAAGCGTACCCGAACCTCGAAAGAACGAGAGAGGGTGCCATGCGCGAAGCCGCGATCGTCTCCACCGCCCGAACCGGCATCGGCAAGGCGGGCCGGGGCTATTTCAACGATACCGAAGCGCCGGTGCTCGCCGCGCATGTAATCAATGCGGCGGTGGAACGCGCCGGTATCGACCCCGCGCGGATCGACGACGTGTTCTACGGCATGGGCAACCAATGGGGCACGCAGGGCGCAAACATGGCGCGGATGGCGCTGTTCGCCGCGGGCATTCCGCACAGCGTGCCGGCGTTCAGCCTCGATCGGAAATGCGGATCGGGGCTGACTGCGATCGCCCTTGCCGCCCGCTCGATCATGACCGACGAGATCGACGTGGCGCTGGCCGGCGGCATGGAGTCAATCAGCCTCACCATGGCCAACGCGCCGCGCTATGCGAACCGCTCGGTTACGGACCGCGTGCCTGCCGCCTATATCCCGATGATCGAGACGGCGGAGATCGTCGCCGAACGCTATGGTATCACCCGCGAGGCGCAGGACGAATTCGCCGCCACCAGCCAGCAGCGCGCCGCCGCCGCGCTCGCCCGCGGCGCGTTTGAGGAAGAGATCGCACCGATCACGGTTACCAAGGCCGTTCTCGACAAGGCGGGCAACCGCACCGGCAGCGAGACGGTAACCGTCACCCAGGACGAAGGCGTCCGCCCCGGCACCACCGCCGAGGTGCTCGCTAGCCTCAAGCCCGTATGGAAGGACGGCGCCTTCATTGCCGAGGGCCATCACGTCACCGCGGGCAATGCCAGTCAGCTTTCCGACGGTGCCGCCGCGCAGATCCTGATGGACCGCAAGACCGCCGAGGCCGAGGGCCGTCCGATCCTTGGCATCTATCGCGGGTTTCAGGTCGCGGGCTGCGGGCCGGAGGAGATGGGCATCGGCCCCGTCTTCGCCGTACCCAAGCTGCTCGCCCGGACAGGCCTTACGGTCGGCGACATCGGCCTGTGGGAGATCAATGAAGCGTTCGCCAGCCAGTGCCTCTATTGCCGCGACACGCTCGGCATCGATCCTGACAAGCTCAACGTCAGCGGCGGGGCGATCGCGATCGGCCATCCCTTCGGCATGACCGGCAGCCGGCTGGTCGGCCATGCGCTGATCGAAGGACGACGGCGCGGCGTGCGCTACGTAGTGGTCTCGATGTGCACCGCCGGCGGCATGGGCGCGGCGGGACTGTTCGAGGTCGCCTGAGGCCCGGCGGCAGCCGAGGCCGACCACAAAAGCCCGAACGGGTTGCAGCCGCGCGCGACACCTGCGAAACGGCGGCGGTTTCAACCCAGACGGAGGGCGTGCGCCGATGTCGTTCAACAGCTTCGGTCGCGTATTCCGCTTCACCACCTGGGGCGAGAGCCATGGCCCCGCGCTCGGCGCGGTGGTCGACGGCTGCCCGCCAGGGCTGACGCTCAGCGAAGGCGATATCCAGCCCTTCCTCGATCGCCGCCGCCCCGGCCAGTCGCGCTTCACCACCCAGCGGCAGGAACCGGACCAGGTCCGCATCCTCTCCGGCGTGTTCGAGGGGCGCACGACGGGCACCCCGATCGCGCTGCACATCGACAATGTCGACCAGCGCTCCAAGGACTATTCGGAGGTTGCCAAGGCCTATCGCCCCGGCCATGCCGATTATGCCTATGACCAGAAATACGGCTTCCGCGACTATCGCGGCGGCGGCCGTTCCTCGGCGCGCGAGACCGCGGCACGCGTAGCAGCCGGCGCGGTCGCGCGGCTGGTGATCCCGGAGGTGGCGATCACCGCCTGGGTCGAAGCAATCGGCGGCGATGCGATCGACTATGCCAGGTTCGACGCGGCCGAGATCGCCAACAACCCGTTCTTCTGCCCGGACCCGGAGGCGGCCGCCCGCTGGGAAGCGCTGGTCGATGCCGCGCGCAAGGATGGTTCCTCGCTCGGCGCGGTCGTCACCTGCGAGGCCACCGGCGTGCCCGCCGGCTGGGGCGCGCCGCTCTACGCCAAGCTCGACAGCGAGCTGGCAGCGGCATGCATGTCGATCAACGCCGTGAAGGGCTTCGAGATCGGCGACGGCTTCGCGGCGGCAGGCTTGCGCGGCGAGGAGAATGCCGATGCGATGCGGCCGCGCGGCGATGGCGGCGTCGACTTCCTCGCCAACCATGCCGGCGGCATCGCAGGCGGCATCGCCACCGGCCAGCCGGTGCGGATGCGCGTCGCGTTCAAGCCGACCAGCTCGATCCTGATCCCGGTCGAGACCGTCACCCGCGAGGGCGAGGCCAGCGAGATCCGCACCAAGGGCCGCCACGACCCGTGCGTCGGCATTCGCGGCGTCCCGGTCGTCGAAGCAATGGTCGCGCTTGTGCTGGCAGACCAGAAATTGCTGCACCGGGCGCAAGTCGGCTGATCTTGCGCTCGACTCGCCCCTGACACGTTCACTTTTATCGGTTAATCGAAATCAGCCGGTGAGACTTCTTGGGCATTTGATGGTTAACCTTGTGTTGGCATAATCAACAGAAGGATGCCGTGTAATGTATATCAAGACCATTCTCGCCGCTGCTACGCTGATCGCCGCACCGGCCGCCTTCGCGCAGCAGACCACGCCGGGCCAGACGACGCCGGGCGGCTCGACCATGGACCAGAGCACCACGCCGGGCCAGCCATCGACCTCGCCGACCGATCCGTCGATGAACCCGTCGACCACCACGACGCCGGGCGGCACGACCGGTTCGGGCACGATGGGCACACCGGATTCGTCGTCGACGACGACCACCTCGCCCACCGACCCGAGCGCGAGCACCACGGACTCGACCATGGGTGACCAGACCGGCGACAAGCCGAAGCGCAAGCGCCCGCGCTAACGCAGGGTAGTTCGGCGCGGGGCCTTTCCCCCTTTCAGCCCCTCGCCTCGAGCGCCGAAGCGCCCGGCCCTTCCCCCAAGGGCCGGGCGTTTTCGCGTCAATCGGAGAAGGGATCGCGGACGAGGATGGTATCCTCGCGCTCGGGGCTGGTCGAGACCAGCGCGACCGGGCACTGGATCAGCTCTTCCACCCGGCGGATATATTTGATCGCCTGCGCCGGCAGATCGGCCCAGCTGCGCGCGCCGAAGGTCGATTCGGACCAGCCTTCCATCGTCTCGTAGATCGGCTCCACCGCCGCCTGGTCGGGCGCGCTGGCGGGGTAGTAATCCAGAACCTCACCGTTCAGCCGATAGCCGGTGCAGACCTTGATCTCCTCGAAGCCGTCGAGCACGTCGAGCTTGGTCAGCGCGATCCCGGTGATGCCGGAGACCGCGACCGACTGGCGCAGCAGCACCGCATCGAGCCAGCCGCAACGGCGCTTGCGGCCCGTGACGGTGCCGAACTCGTGACCGCGCGTGCCGAGCCGTTCGCCCACTTCATTGTCCAGCTCGCTCGGGAACGGGCCCGAGCCGACGCGGGTGGTATAGGCCTTGGCAATGCCGAGCACGAAGCCGACGGCGCCCGGCCCCATGCCGCTGCCGCTCGCCGCGGTGCCCGACACGGTGTTGGACGAGGTGACGAACGGATAGGTGCCGTGATCGATGTCGAGCAGCACGCCCTGCGCGCCCTCGAACAGGATGCGACGGCCGCGCGACCGCGCCTCGTTGAGCATCTTCCACACCGGCTGGACGAACGGCAGCACGAAGCCGGCGATGCCGCGCAGTTCCTCGAGCAGGCCCTCACGGTCAATCGGCGGCTGGCCGAAGCCGGCGCGCAGCGCATCATGATGCGCGGCGAGACGGTCGACCTGCGGCCCGATCAAATCGAGATTGGCAAGATCGCACACCCGAATCGCGCGGCGGCCGACCTTGTCCTCATAGGCGGGGCCGATGCCGCGGCGGGTGGTGCCGATCTTGCCAGCGCCGCTGGCATCTTCGCGCAGCGCATCGAGATCGCGGTGGAAGGGCAGGATCAGCGGGCAGGTATCGGCGATCTTGAGCGTGTCCGGAGTCACGTCGACCCCCTGGTCGCGCAGCTTCTCCACCTCGGCCTTGAGCGCCCAGGGATCGAGCACCACGCCGTTGCCGATCACGCTCGGCGTGCCGCGGACGATGCCCGAGGGGAGCAACGAGAGCTTGTAGACCTTTTCGCCGATCACCAGCGTATGGCCGGCATTGTGCCCGCCCTGAAAGCGGACGACCACGTCGGCGCGCTCGGCGAGCCAGTCGACGATCTTGCCCTTGCCTTCGTCACCCCATTGGGCGCCGATCACTGCCACATTTGCCATGGATACACGTCCTCCGCCTGCCGGGCGGACCCTGGCCGCCCTTCGACAGGACTCGGCGGCAGGGACTGGTCAACCGGACGCGTCGCCCGAAGCCGCGGCGCGAATGGCGAACGCACGCCCGAAGGTCAAGCCTTTCCTGCCGTCACGCGTCCAGTGCGGCGCGGATCGCGGTGGCCAGCGCGGCGATGTCGAACGGCTTGGGCAGGATGTTCTCGTCGGCACCCGGATCGGGCGAATCGGGGGCATAGCCGCTGGTGAGCAGCACCTTGAGAGCGGGCATGCGCTCGCGCACCCGGGTCGCCAGCTCGCGGCCGCTCATCTCGGGCATCACCACGTCGCTGAACAGCAGCGAGACCTTCTGCCCGCGTTCGAGCAGCCGCAGCGCCTCGATCCCGTCGCGCGCGTAGACGACGCCATAGCCGAGTTCGCGCAGCGCCTCGACCGAGTAGGTGCGCACCCGATCCTCGTCCTCGACGACGAGAATCACTTCGCTGGACCTGCCGCGCGGCAGTTCGCCTTCGACGCTGCGCGCGGCGGGGGGCGGCACCGCCTCGGGCTGGGCGGGCAGCAGCACGCGCACGCAGGTACCGTGCCCGGGTTCGCTCTCGATCGTGACATGCCCGCCCGACTGGCGGACGAAGCCGAACACCTGGCTGAGCCCCAGCCCGGTGCCCTTGCCGACGCCCTTGGTGGTGAAGAACGGATCGAAAGCGCGCGCCGCGACCTCGGCCGGCATGCCAACCCCGGAATCGCGGATGCGGATCTCGACGAAGTCGCCAGCGGCGATCTCGTAGCGCCCTGCCTCTTCGGCTTCGATCGCCGCCTGCTCGGTCTCGATCGTCAGCGTGCCGCCCTCGGGCATCGCATCGCGACCGTTGACCGCCAGGTTGAGCACGACATTCTCGAGCTGGTTGCGATCCGCCACCACCGGATCGAGCCGCCGGGCGAACTGCGTCTCGATCACCACGCCTTCACCCAGGGTGCGGACCAGCAGCTCGATCATCCCGCCCAGCATGTCGTTCACGTCGAGCGCAGTCGGCGCCAGCGGCTGGCGGCGCGAAAAGGCGAGCAGTCGCTGGGTGAGCGCCGCGGCGCGGCTCGCCCCGTCGCGCGCGGCGACGAGATAGCGGTCGATATCGGTCCGCCCCTGCGCGACGCGGCGCTCCATCAGGTCGAGCGCGCCGATCACCACCGCGAGCATATTGTTGAAATCATGCGCGATGCCGCCGGTCAGCTGCCCCACCGCCTCCATCTTCTGCGCCTGGCGAAGCTGCGCCTCGGCGGCCATCAGCCGCTCGGTCCGCTCGCGCACGGCGGCCTCCAGTTCCTCGCGCGAGCGGGCGAGCACTTCGCGCGCGTCGACGATGTCCTGGATGTCGGTGCTGGTGCCGAACCAGCGCACGATGCGGCCGGTCTCGTCGCGCAGCGGCTGCGCGCGGCCCAGCGCCCAGCGATAGATGCCGCTATGGTGCCGCATGCGATATTCGATGCGATAGAGGTCGCCGGTTTGAACGCAATGCTGCCACGCCGCCGCCGCGCGGCGCTGGTCGCCGGGGTGAAGCACCGTCCCCCATGCATCGCCATCGGTGCTGCCGCGCTCGACGCCGGTATAATCGTACCAGCGATCATTGTAGAAATCGACCGCGCCTTCGGCATCGGCCGACCAGACCATGTGATCGATCGAATTGGTGATCGCGCGGAACTTCGCCTCGCTCTCGCGCAGCGCCAGCACCGCACCGGCGCGCTCGACCGAATCCCAGGTGGTCTCGACCACTGTCTCGACGAAGGCGATCTCCTCCGGCCGCCAAGCCAGCTGCCCAGCGCCATTGTCGTAGAAGTTCGCCACCGACTGCCCGCAGCGCTGCAACGGCTCGCCGATCGCCGAGGGAGAAATCTTGCTCAGATCGGTATGCTGGAATTC
>JAPJRE010000174.1 GCA_030824725.1 Sphingomonas sp. | reverse complement strand
GATCCAAGGCGCTGTACTTCGTCGCCGACGGCACCGGTGGGCATGTCTTCGCCGAGACCTATGAACAGCACCAGGCGAACGTGGCGAAGTGGTACGCCATCCGTCGCGCGCGCGGGGAAATGTAACGCAACCTACGCGCGCTTGTCTCAATCGCGCGGGCATGTAACAAAGTCTCCCTGATCCAAGAACATAGGGGGATTTGAATGCGCCGTGCTGCTTTTATGTGCCTGTTGCTCGCCACCACCACCCCGGCCTGGGCGCAGGACAAGCCAGCGGCAAAGGGCCCGGACCATCGCGAGCAGATGAAGGCCGAGGCGGAGGCCGCCTGGGCCAAGCCTTCGGTGGAGGAAACGACGGCCGTCAGCCACGGCGCCGTCACCGTCGGCGGCCAGCGGGTCGCCTATACCGCTACCGCCGGCACGCTCACCATCCGCGACGACGACGGCAAGCCTACCGCCTCCTATTTCTACACCGCGTACACCCGTGACGGATCGGCGCGCGAGCAGCGGCCGGTGACCTTCTTCTACAATGGCGGGCCGGGATCGCCGACGATCTGGTTGCACATGGGCAGCTTCGCGCCGGTGCGCGTGACCACCGCCAATCCCGAATATATCCGCCCGGCACCCTATGGCTTCGGCCCCAATCCGGATTCGCTGATCGACAAGAGCGACCTCGTCTTCATCGATGCGCTCGGCGCCGGCTGGTCGCGGCCGCTGGGGGACAAGACCGGCAAGGACTTCTGGGGCGTCGATCAGGATGCGGACGGCTTTGCCCGCGCCATCCTGCGCTACACCAGCAAATTCGATCGCTGGCCTTCGCCGAAATTCCTGTTCGGCGAAAGCTATGGCACGCTGCGCAACCCGGTGGTCGCGGCCAAGCTCGAGGATGCGGGGCTCAGTCTCAACGGGATGGTCCAGTTCTCGACGATCATGAACTATGGCGTCCGCCAGCCCGGCTACGACCAGAATTTCCTGACGCTGTTCCCGACCATGGCGGCGACCGCCTGGTACCATAACCGGCTGCAGAACCGCCCCGCCGATCTGGCGAGCTTCCTCGCCGAGGTCCGCGCCTTCACCAGCGGTCCCTATGCCGCGGCGCTCGCCAAGGGCTCGACCATCTCGGCCGAGGAAAAGGCAGCGACCGCCAGAAAGATGGCGGAATATACCGGGATCAGCGAGGCCTATATCCTGCGCGCCGACCTGCGCCTGACCCTGCCGCGCTTCCAGACCGAGTTGCTGCGCGACCGCCGCCTTGCCGTCGGCCGGCTGGACTCGCGCTATCTGCTCAACATGACCGACGCCAATGCCGACAGCCCGAGCGACGATCCGGCCTCAACCGCGGTCACCGGCGCTTTCGTCGCGACGTTCCAGGACTATGCGACGCGCGTGCTCGGCTACAAGACCGACATGCCCTATCGCATGACGGCGCGCGGGCCCGGCTTCGACTGGGACTGGAAGCACCGCGCGCCCGACGGCAGCGGTACCCATCTCGCGCCGAACAGCGCCGCCGACCTGGCCTATACGATGCGCACCAACCCGTATCTGAAGGTGCTGTTCATGAACGGCTATTACGACTTCGCCACCCCCTTCTACGGAGCGGAGTTCGACGTCAGCCACATGCTGCTCGATTCGCAGCTGCAGAAGAACATCCGCTTCACCTATTATGACGCCGGGCACATGGTCTATCTCAACCCCACGACCATGCCGCAAATGCATCGCGACCTCTCGGCCTGGTACGACGAGGCGCTGCGCACCGCCGCGTCCAGCCAGCCGCCGGCCCGCCCTGCCGCCAAGGCGAGCCAGAACTGATCCGTGCCATGGGGGAGGGGCGCCGCATGGGTCCCTCCATCCCCGCATAAGTACTTAAGATCCATTTTGAATTTTATTAGGATTTGAAATCGTTTCGATTCGTTGTGCTGCAAAAGCGAAATATCGCATATGAAATGAAAATTGGCGGCGTGCTTCGTTCTATAACAATCCGGAATGGATATGTCCGGAGGGTTTGGTGCGTTTATTGAATGATATCAGCATTGGTAAACGCTTATTTATCATAGGCGCGGGATCGCTGGTCGGCCTGATGTTGGTTATTCTTCTTTCGATCAACCAGCTCGACAGCTCGCTTACCAAAAGCTTTCAAGAACGCACCAAGCAGGCGGTGGACATCGCCTATAGCCAGCTGGCCTTTTACGAGGCCGAACAGCGCGCCGGGCGCATGAGCGAGGCAGGCGCACAGGCTGCCGCCAAGAAGGTGGTCGGCTCGATGCGCTTCGGCGAAAGCGACTATTTCTTCATTCTCGACACCAACCATGTGATGGTGATGCATCCGGTGAAGCCGGAAAAGGTCGGCAAGTCGGCCTATGACACCAAGGACGCCGCCGGCACCTTCCATTTTCGCGAGATGGTGAAGGTCGCCGGCGAGCAGGGTGCCGGCTTCGTCTCGTACGAATATGAGATGCCGGGCGGGAAGGGCGCCAAGTCCAAGATCTCCTATGTCCGCGCCTTCAAGCCCTGGGGCTGGGTGCTCGCCACCGGCGTGTTCGACGAGGAAATCCAGGCCGCGGTGCACGATGCCGAGATCAAGCTCGCCATGGCAGCGCTGGTGATCGTGCTGGTGCTGGTTGTCGCGGTCCTCTTTGTCAGCCGCTCGATCACCCTTCCGCTTGGCGCCATCACCTGCCGCATGCGCAGCCTTGCCTGTGGCGATACCAGCGGGGCGATCCCGGGCTCGGGCCGCAAGGACGAGATCGGGGCGATGGCCGGTGCGCTGGAGGTGTTCCGCCAGAACGCCGAGGCCAAGGTGCACGCGGAGGCCGCCAAGGCCGCCGCGGACGCCGACCAGCAGGCGATCGTCCAACTGCTCTCGGAAAAGCTGCAGGCCATGTCCGAAGGCGACCTGACCAGCGCGATCACTACCCAGGTACCCCCGGCCTATGGCAGCCTTCGTGACAACTTCAACACCGCGCTGGAGAATCTCCGCGAACTGATCAGCGTGCTCTCCGAAGCCTCGCGCAGCATCGAGACCGGCTCGACCGAGATCTCCGCCGCGTCGGACGATCTCGCCCGCCGCACCGAGAGCAACGCCGCCAGCCTCGAACAGACCTCGGCCGCGCTCCAGCAGATGAACGACCGGCTCAAGTCGAGCGCCGACGCCGCCGACAAGACGGTGGGCTTCACCCAGGAAGCGATCGGCATCGTCGACTCCGGCCGCACCACCGCCACCGATGCAACGGCGGCGATGGAACGCGTTTCCGAAAGCGCCCGCGGCATCGACACGGTGATCGAGGGCGTTGACAAGATCGCGTTCCAGACCCGCGTGCTCGCGATGAACGCCGCGGTCGAGGCGGGCCGGGCAGGCGAGGCGGGCCGCGGCTTCGCCGTCGTCGCCGATCTCGTCTCGGCACTGGCGATGCGCGCCGAAGAAGAGGCCCGCCGCGCCCGCGAACAGCTCACCACCACCCAGGCCGACATCGTCGTCGCGGTGGATTCGGTGAAGAAGGTGGATGCCGCGCTCGCCAACATCACCACCAGCGTCAGCCAGGTGCACGAGTTCGTCGAGGTGGTCGCGGTCGACAACCGTGCCCAGTCCTCGGCGATCAGCGAGATCGCCACGGCGGTGGGCGTGATGGACCATTCGACCCAGCAGAACGCCGCGATGGTGGAACAGACCTCCGCCGCCGCTCGCAACTTGGCCGGCGAAGTCAGCGGGCTCACCCGCCAGGCGGCGCGGTTCAAGATCGACAATGGTTCGCCGATGCGGACCGCCCCGCGCGCTGCCGCCGCCCCGGCACGCGCAGCCCCGGCCGCCAGACGCGCCCCTGCCATGGCGGGCGCATCCGAGGAGTGGTCGAGCTTCTGAATTCGCTCGGGCGGTGCCGCCTAGGCCCGCCCGCCAGCGTCGTACCAGCAACTTCCGGAAGGGGGCCGCGGCGCCCTTCCCAAGGCGCGACATTGCTCCGTTCACAGGGACAGGGGTGGAGCATCGCGGCGCCTTGCCAGCACGGAACTTCCCATGTCGCGTACCAGCACCTTCCTGCCCCTGCTCGCCACGATCGGCCTGTCGCTCGCGCCGCTTTCTGCCGGTGCCCAGACCCAACAGCCCACCGAACCGGCGGCGCTGCTGGTCGTGGCGGGACCTGCCCAGGACTCGCAGCAGAGCATCCCGCCGCAGAAATCCACGCCTCCCGCCGAGGCGGTGACGCCGCGTGCGCCTTCGTCGCCCGCGACCTTCCCCTATCCCAGCCAGGCCGACGGCTTCGGCATCAAGCTGGGCGGGTACAACACCTCGCGCTGGGCCGAGGACTGGCGGGCCATGCGCAACCCCAAGAAGCGCGACGACCCGCTCGACCGGCTGAAATATCTGCCGATCGCCGGCGACGGCTTTGCCTATGCCACGCTGTCGGGCGAGCTGCGGCTGCGCGAGAATTACGTGTCCCAACCGGGGCTCTCGAAGGGACCGCATCGCCAGGAGCAGTTGCTGCGGATCTTCGCAGGGGCCGACGTGCATGTCGGGCCGCTGCGCGCCTATGGCGAACTCGCCCATGGCGGGCTCGCCGGCTACAATGTCGGCACGCCTGCGGGCAAATCGCGCAACGATCTGTTCGCCCAGCAATATTTCCTGGAGCTGAGCGGCGCGGTGCTGCCCGGCGTCAACGCCGGCGTGCGCTATGGGCGGCAGGAATTCACCGACGGCGCGCCTGGGCTGATCTCGGTGAAGGACGACAATTCGATCCATACCGAGCTCAACGGCGGACGCGCCTGGGTATCCTTCGCGCAGTTCCGCGCCGATATATTCGATTTCAAGCAGACCACGCTGGGCATTGGCGGCGGCGGCGACGATCGCATCGACGACGGCACGCGATTCTCGGGCGTCACCTTCGGCGTCGTCCTCGCCAACCAGGCCAAGCGCAAGATCTTCTTCGACCCCTTCTTCTGGCGCGAGCGCAACGACACGCTGAAGTGGGGCAAGGCGACCGGCGTTGAAGTCCGCCATTATTACGGCGCGCGGCTTTGGGGCAGCGTCAACAAGCTGACCTTCGACTGGCTGGTCAATCACCAGGGTGGCGACTTTGCGGGCCGCCTGATCGATGCCTGGTTCCTCCAGGCAGCGCAGACCTACAGCCTGAGCAACAAGGGGCTGAAGCCCAAGCCCGGCATCCATTTCGACTTTGGCAGCGGCGGCGGCGCCTATGGCAGCGGCACGATCCGCAACACCCGGGTCATCACCGCCGGCGCGATCGCCTATAGCTATCAGCTGGTGCTCAACCTCACCAACCTGTTCCAGATCTCGCCCAACCTGACGATTTCGCCGAGCAAGTCGCTCGATCTCACCGCCGAGCTGCAGCACAGCCTGCGCGTCGACAAGAAGGACGCGGTGTATCGCGGCGCCGGCACCGCCTATGCCGGCACCCAGCTGGTCAAGGGCGCGCATGTCGGCGATGCCGCGCGGCTGCAGGCGACCTGGAAGGTGAGCCCGCGCGTCTCGGTGATTGGTCGCTACGAATATTTCGAGCCCGGCGCAGTACTGAAGGCAGTGGGATCGAAGGGATCGCATTTCCTTGCCGGCTGGATCAGCTTCCGCTTTTAGTCTGAGGCGGCGAAAGTTCCGAAAGTTCCGGGAAAGCGACATCAACGCGATCCCGGATCCGTCACCTCCGGGTCGAGCCGTTCGACGGCGGCGGCATAGTCGAAGCGCTGCATCGGCGCGCCGTAGCAGGCGGCGAACATCAGGCGGCTGTCGAAACGACGGCGATGCCCGACGATCTTGCCGCGCCGCATCACCGGCACCAGTCGCCCTTCGCGGGCGATCTCCAGCGCGAGATCGAGCGCCATCACCCGGCCCTGGTCGACCGCCGCGTCCCAGGCGCGGACGAAGCCCGCGGCATCCGGCCGGTTACGAAGGCGGCGCGCGCTTTGCGGCGTCATCCCTACCGCGCGTGCCGCCGCGGTCACGCCGCCATGGCTGGCGAGTTCGGTGATGAAGGCGCGCTGCCGCTCGGCGCTCCAGCCATCAGCGCGGGGGCTGGTGGCAACGGGAGTGAACTCGAAGGGGTCGTCGTTCTCGGGCTCCATGGCGCCGAGGATAGGCACGGATCGCTTGTGTAGGAAAGTGATTCGTTTCCTATTTGTTCTTTTTGCACCGGTGCGGGGTTCGCCTTTCGGGGCTGTCTGTGGCAGGGGACGGCGTATGCCGCTTACCCCCCATATCCTCGTCGACGCCGATGCCTGTCCGGTGAAGGAAGAGATCTACAAGGTCGCCTGGCGGATGGAGGTGCCGGTGACGATCGTGAGCAACGCGCACCTGCGCATCCCCCAGCACCCGCTGCTCACCCGCGTGGTGGTGAGCGACGGCTTCGACGCCGCCGATGACTGGATCGCCGAGCACACCGATGCCGGCGCGGTGGTGATCACCGCCGACATCCTGCTCGCCGATCGCTGTCTCAAGGCGGGCGCGGCGGCGGTGCTCGCGCCCAACGGCAAGCCTTTCACCACCAGTTCAATCGGCAGCGCGGTGGCGGTGCGCGCGATCATGGCCGATCTGCGCGCCGGCGGCGACCGTATCGGCGGGCCGCCGCCCTTCGCCAAGGAAGATCGCTCGCGCTTCCTCTCGGCACTCGACGCGGCACTGGTACAGACGAAGCGGTCGCTGGGAAGGTAAATGCCGCGCCTCCCATGCAAGTCCGGCAATCGACCTGTCGGCGTCGCCGCGCCTTGACTCTGCTTCGTTGATGGTTACTCTATCTTTTACTATCAATGCGTTGCGGCGCATCGAAAGGGGGAGAGGTGGGGATGATGTTCCGGGCTTTGTCGATCACAGCGATGCTGGTCGGCGTGATCGGTTCGACGCCGGTTTCGGCAGCGACGTTCTTCGTCTTCGGCGATTCGCCCTCGGGCGCGCAGACGCTGACGGTAAACGGCGCGACGACGTGGAGCGCGAAGCAGACGGGCTGGTTCGACAGCACCGGCCATCATGGCGCGGCGGAGACCAATTATTTCACCGGCACCCTGATCGACTGGATGGGGACGATGGAGTATCGTTCCTTTTTCAGTTTCCAGCCGCTGGGACCGATCACCAGCGCGTCGATCACCATCGGCAATGCGCTTGGCGGCGGTTATGTGAACTATACCGGCGGGGCGCTGGAACTGACGCTCTACGACGTCTCCAGCTCGATCGTGGGCCTGTTAGGGTATAATGGCGCCACGACGATCTTCGATGATCTCGGCTCTGGCACGGTGTTCGGCAAGGTTCGCATCGATGCCGCCGCGGCCAGCTACACGATCGCCCTCAACCAGGCGGGCGTCGATGCAGTCAACGCTGCCTATTACAACGCCAGCTACTTCACCCTCGGCGGGCGGCTGACGCCGGTGTCGAGCGCAGTGCCGGAGCCGGCCACTTGGGCGATGATGGTCGGCGGCTTCGGGTTGATCGGCGGCGCCCTTCGGGCACGGCGGCGGCGGACGACGGTCCGCTACGCCTGAGCGGGCGACATGCCCGACTCAGTGCAGCTTGGCGATCGACAGCCCGTCGAGCTTGGCGCGCTCCTTCACCGATTCCTCGCTGCGGGTGAGCGCCTTGGCGATGGCGCGCAGCGGCATGCCCTTCTTGGCGAGGGTGTGGAGCTTTTGCAGCTCGTCGGCGCGCCAGGGCTGGCGATGTCGTTCGAAGCGTTCGGCCATGGGGGGCCCTTAGTCGATCTTGACGGCCGGGGCCATGCGGGCGCGCAACCGTGCTGCGACGCGTTCGGCGCCTGCCTCGCTCGCGCTTGCCACGTCGATCGGGCGGCCGCCCAGCGCCGCGTCCTCGCTGTTGAGGAACAGCCGCGCGGCTTCGCGATCGGGCAGCGACTGGAAGGCGAGGAGCGCGACCCGCGACTGCCGTGCGATGACCTCGGGCGCGAGCTTGGTGCGCGCATTGCCGCGGAAGCGCTTGCGATCGAGCTCGTCGGAGGTGGCGCCGACGGCGATCCTGG
>JAPJRE010000173.1 GCA_030824725.1 Sphingomonas sp. | reverse complement strand
GCGCTGAAGCGCCAAGCTACGCTATCCTCCCCCTCGAGGGGGAGGAACGAAAGCATGATGGGATTGCCACCCTTCAGGGGATCATCCCACCCCATAATCCCTCCCATTTGCGGGAGGTAGAGTAGGACAGTCGATGCGCTACCTGCCCCTTACCCCGGCCGACCGTCAGGCGATGCTTGGCACGATCGGCGCCCCGTCGATCGACGATCTGTTCGTCGACGTGCCCGAAAGCGCCCGCCTCAGCGGGCCGATCGCCGGCCTGCCGATGCACGCGTCGGAACTTGCCGTCGAACGCCACATGACGCGTCTGGCCGCCAAGAACCTCGCTGCCGGCGACGCGCCGTTCTTCCTGGGGGCAGGGGCCTATCGCCACCATGTGCCGGCCTCGGTCGATCACCTCATCCAGCGCGGCGAGTTCCTCACCGCCTACACGCCCTACCAGCCGGAAATCGCGCAGGGCACGCTGCAGATGATGTTCGAGTTCCAGAGCCAGATCGCTCGGCTGCTCGGCTGCGACGTCGCCAACGCCTCGATGTACGACGGCTCGACCGCGTGCTGGGAAGCGATCTCGATGGCGCGCCGCGTCACCAAGCGCGGCAAGGCGATCCTCTCGGGCGGCCTGCACCCGCATTATGTCTCGGTCGCCAAGACGATGGCGCGCTTCACCGGCGACCAGCTCGTCACCGGCGTGCCGACGCTGAGCCCCGAGCCCGACACGCTCGACCTGATCAACGCGATCGACGCCGACACCTCGTGCGTCGTCGTCCAGTATCCCGACATTCTCGGCCGCATCGAGGACATGTCGGCGCTGGCCGATGCCTGCCACGCCAAGAAGGCGCTGCTGATCGCCGTCGTCACCGAGCCGGTGGCGCTGGGGGCGATCAAGGCACCGGGCGAGATGGGCGCGGACATCGTCGTCGGCGAGGGCCAGTCGCTCGGCGTCGGCCTGCAGTTCGGGGGGCCGTATGTCGGTCTGTTCGCCTGCTCGGAAAAGCTGGTCCGCCAGATGCCGGGTCGCCTCTGCGGCGAGACGGTGGACGCCAGCGGCAAGCGCGGCTTCGTGCTGACGCTGTCCACCCGAGAGCAGCATATCCGCCGCGAAAAGGCGACGTCGAACATCTGCACCAGCTCGGTGCTGTGCGCGCTCGCCATGTCGGTGCACATGACGCTGCTGGGCGAGAAGGGCCTGCGCCAGCTCGCCGAGCTCAACCATGTCGGCGCCAGCGCCGCCGCCGATCGCCTGGCCGAAGTGGACGGGGTGGAGCTGGTCACCGATCGGTTCTTCAACGAATTCACGCTGAAGCTGTCGAAGGAAGCGCGCCCCGTCGTCCGCCAGCTTGCCGACAAGGGCATCCTGGCCGGCGTGTCGCTCGGCCGCCTCTATCCGGGCGTCGAGGCGCTGCAGAACGGCCTCGTCGTCGCGGTCACCGAAACCACCACGGAGGAGGACGTCGAGACGCTTGCCTCCGCACTCGA
The DNA here is from genome assembly GCA_030824725.1 of Sphingomonas sp. GTDB lineage: Bacteria > Pseudomonadota > Alphaproteobacteria > Sphingomonadales > Sphingomonadaceae > Sphingomonas. Next base: position 6,588 of record JAPJRE010000173.1, on the reverse strand, counting down.
GGAGGTGCTGGCATGAGCACGATCAATCCGTCGGGCTGGCGCCCCACCACGCCGTCGCAGGGCGGCGAGAGCGCCGAGGGCACCTTCACCGGCAACCGCGCGCTGATGCTGGAAGAGGCGCTGATCTTCGAAATCGGCTCCACCGACACCACCGGCGTCGATTTCGGTGAGGCCCCTGCGGGCAAGTCGCGCCTGGCGGGCATGGAGCGCTCGAAGGCCATCGGCCTGCCGGGCCTGTCCGAGCCCGAGACGGTGCGCCACTATACCCGCCTCAGCCGCCAGAACTATGCCATCGATCTCGGCCTGTTTCCGCTGGGCAGCTGCACGATGAAGCACAATCCGCGCCTCAACGAGCGGATGGCGCGCCTGCCGGGCTTCGCCGATATCCACCCGCTGCAGCCGGTCGATACCGTGCAGGGCGCGCTGGAGGCGATCGACCAGCTCGCCCACTGGCTGATCACGCTCACCGGCATGCAGGCGGTGGCGATGAGCCCCAAGGCCGGTGCGCATGGCGAACTCTGCGGTGTGCTGGCAATCCGCGCCGCGCTCGACGCCAAGGGCGAGACCGCGCGCCGCATCATGCTGGTGCCGGAGAGCGCGCACGGCACCAACCCGGCGACGGCGGCGTTCGCCGGCTTCGCGGTGGAGGACATCCCCGCGACGCCGGAAGGCCGGGTCGACGTGGCGGCGCTCAAGGCGCGGCTGGGGCCGGACATCGCCGGCGTGATGATCACCAACCCGAACACCTGCGGGCTGTTCGAGCCGGACCTCAAGGACATTTCCGACGCGGTCCATGCCGCGGGCGGCTATGTCTATTGCGACGGCGCCAACTTCAACGCGATCGTCGGCCGGGTGCGCCCGGGTGATCTCGGCGTCGATGCGATGCACATCAACCTGCACAAGACCTTCTCCACCCCGCATGGCGGCGGCGGTCCGGGTTCGGGCCCGGTGGTGCTGTCGGCGGCGCTGGCGCCCTATGCGCCTTTGCCCTTCGTCGAGAAGACGGCGGACGGCTATCGCCTCGTCGAGGAGGAGAATGCCGAGGAGCATCATGCCGGCACCTTCGGCCGCATGACCGCCTTCCACGGCCAGATGGGCATGTTCACCCGCGCGCTGACCTATATCCTCAGCCACGGTGCCGACGGCCTGCGCCAGGTCGCCGAGGATTCGGTGCTCAATGCCAATTACGTGCTGCGCGCGATGGAGGACGTGCTCGACGCGCCCTTCGCCAAGACCGGCCCGTGCATGCACGAGGCGATCTTCAGCGACAAGGGCCTGCCCGAGGGCTTCTCGACGCTCGACATCGCCAAGGGGCTGATCGACGAGGGCTATCACCCGATGACGGTGTATTTCCCGCTCGTCGTCCACGGCGCGATGCTGGTCGAGCCGACCGAGACCGAGAGCAAGGCGGCGCTCGACCAGTTCATCGGCGCGTTCCGCAACGTGGCGATGAAGGCCAAGCAGGGCGAGGCGGCGCTGAAGAGCGCGCCGCACTTCGCGCCGCGCCGCCGCCTCGACGAGACGCTCGCCGCGCGCAAGCCGGTGCTGGCGTACAAGGACGCGGCGCCGGCCGAAGCGGCCGAGTAAGCTACCGACCCGTTACCCCCCGAGAGGGTCGCACACGCCGGCTGGAAGCCCCCGCTTCCAGCCGGCGTTTTGCGTTTTGGGGGTAAAGCGGATGGGTAGGACGATGGCGACGAGGCGCCGGTCCATGCGCTCGATCGATCCTCGATCCCCCTCCACGCTTGTCATCCTGTCACGAACTTGTAACACCATCGCCTCGTCGCGGAGCCAAACCCCATTCGCCAGATTGCAGCCTTTCCCTATCGTACCCGCGGCACCGGTGCCGACGCAGCAACGCAGGTGTTGCTGGTCACCTCGCGCGGGAGCGGGCGCTGGGTGATCCCGAAGGGTAATCCGGATTCCGGTCTCAGCAGCCACGCCGCTGCGGTACTGGAGGCGGAGGAGGAGGCGGGCGTGCAGGGGGTGATTTGCCCCACGCCGCTCGGCTCCTATCGCTATCGTAAGAAGCGCGGTAATGGCGCCTCGCTGATGGTCGACGTTGAAGTCTTTCCCTTCTCGGTCACGCACGAGCTCGAGACCTGGAAGGAACAGGCCCAGCGCCAGCGTCGCTGGTTCAGCCTGGCGGAAGCGGCGGACGCGGTCGACGAGCCCGATCTGCGCGACCTTATCCGCTCCTTCGGCCCCGAGGAGTTTCGCGCGGCCACCCGGCGCATGGGGGTGCTTGGCACCGTCGTCCAGAAATCAAAGGTCAATCGCATGTTCGCGTGGTTCCAACGCCTGTTGCCGAAATCGGGCAACTTCTTCGAGATGTTCGAGGCGCATGCCGCCACGGTGGTCGCCGGCGCCGATGCCCTGGCGCGGCTGGTGCAGGATGGCGGGCCCGACCATATCCGCGAAGTGATCGAGCGCGAGCACGATGCCGACGAGATCATCCGCCAGGTGCTCCAGACGGTACGCGTGACGTTCCTGACGCCGTTCGATCGGGGCGCGATCACGGCGCTGATCGGATCGATGGACGACGCGATCGACGAGATGCAGGCAACGGTGCGCGCGATCGACCTCTACGAGATCCGCCACTTCGAGCGCGAGATGAAGGACATGGCAGGCATCGTCGTCGATGCCGCCCGGCTGACGCTGGAGGCGATGCCGCTGCTGCGCGATGTTGCCAAGAACGGCGCCCGCCTGCACGAGCTGACCGAGCGGCTCGTCCGGATGGAGAGCCATGCTGACGACATCCATGCCGCGGGCCTCAAGCGCGCCTATAAGGAGCTGGGGCCGCAGGACCCCCTCCAGTTCGCCGTCCAGCGCGAGTTGTACAAGCATCTCGAGCGTATCGTCGATGCGTTCGAGGATGTCGCGAACGAGATCGATGGCATCGTCATCGATCACGCCTGATCCATCATGCACGAACTTGCCCTGCCGCTGCTCATCGGGTTGATCATCGTCGCACTGGCGTTCGATTTTCTGAACGGCCTGCACGACGCCGCCAACGCGATCGCCACGGTGGTCGCGACGCGGCTGCTCAAGCCGGTCCATGCTGTCGCCTTCGCGGCGTTCTTCAACTTCGCCGCCTATTTCGTCACCATCGCCTTCCCCAGCATGCACAAGGTGGCGGAGACGATCGGCAAGGGACTGATCGACCAGAATCTGGTGACGCCGGGCGTGGTTTTCGGCGCGCTGGTCGGCGCGATGTTCTGGAACGTCGTCACCTGGCTGAAGGGCATCCCCTCCTCGTCCAGCCATGCGCTGGTCGGCGGCATGGTGGGCGCGGGCGTGGCGCATGCCGGGTTCGAGGGCATCCAGTGGACCGGGCTCAACAAGACGCTGCTCGCGATCGTGCTTTCGCCGACCCTGGGCATGATCCTGGCGATGGCGATCATGCTGCTGACCAGCTGGCTGTTCCGCCGGGCGTCGTCGAACAAGGCCGAGCGCTCGTTCCGGGTGCTGCACCTCATTTCGTCCGGCGCCTATTCGCTGAGCCACGGGCTCAACGACGCGCAGAAGACGATGGGCATCATCACCGTGCTGCTCTATTCGACCGGCTATCTGCACGGCAATTTCGAGGTGCCGCACTGGGTGGCGATCAGCTGCTATGTCGCGATCGCGCTGGGCACGCTGAGCGGCGGCTGGAAGATCATCGAGACGATGGGCTCGCGGATCACCAAGCTGTCGCAGCACCAGGGGTTCAGCGCGTCGATGGGCGGCTCGATCATCCTGTTCGGCGCCTCGTGGCTGGGCATCCCGGTCTCGACCACCCACACCATCACCGGCGCGGTGATCGGCGCGGGAACCGCCAGGCGCGCATCGGCGGTGCGGTGGGGCGTGGCGAGCGACGTCATCGTCGCCTGGATCATCACCTTGCCAGCCTCGGCGGCAGTGGGGGCGCTGTTCTACGCATTGACCCGGCTCTTCTGAGGGCTGCGGTTGGAACTGGTCCTAGCCCTCGACCTCCTGCTCCTAGGGGCGCTGTTCTGGACCCTGGTTTTGCGTCGCTGGGAAGCCGCCTTCGGGGCGCTCTTCGCACTTGCCGGCTCTCTCCCACTGCTGTTCCTGCTCATGAGCGGTGCGTTCCGATGGAGCGCGGTGTCGCTCTGTGCGGTGACGATGGTGGGGGGCGGGCTCATTGCGTTGCGCCCGCTGCGCCGAAGCTAGCTGCGGCGCATTTTGACGCCGCCGCACTTCCCCCTATGCTGCACCGCATCGCAGCCTCGGGGACTCCGCCATGCAGTTCGATACGCCGCACCTGATCCGCTACGGCATGACCGCGCTCGTCGTGGGGCTGCTCCTCGCGCTCCGCATCCGCCGCATGTCCCAGGCGCGGCCGTGCACCCTGGAACGCCTGTGGATCCTGCCGAGCCTCTACGCGCTGCTCGTCGCCAGCCCGGTCGTCCCGACGCGCGCCGTCGCATGAGCGATCGCGAACGCAGCTGGCTCGCCCCGCCCGAAGGCGTGCGGCGCCATGCCCCGGCGACGCTGCGCAACCGTGCGGCGATCGCGACGATGCTCGGCGAACTGCTGCCCGCCGCCGGCCGCGTGCTCGAAGTGGCGAGCGGCAGCGGCGAGCATTGCGCCTATTTCGCCGAGCATTTCCCCAGGCTCGAATGGCACCCGAGCGATCCGGACCCGGATGCGCTCGCCTCGATCGCGTCGTGGTGCGAGGGCCTGCCGAACGTCCGCCCGCCGGTGGCGCTCGATGCGTCGGCAGCAAAATGGCCGGTCGGTCATGCCGATGCGATCCTGTGCATCAACATGGTCCATATCAGCCCGTGGGCGGCGACGCTGGGGCTGATGGCGGGGGCAGCGCGGCTGCTGCCGCCTGGGGGCCCGCTGATCCTCTACGGGCCCTATCGCGAGGCGGGGCTGCCCACCGCGCCGTCGAACGAGGCGTTCGACCAGTCGCTGCGCGCGCGCAATCCCGGCTGGGGGCTGCGGTTGCTGGACGATGTTGTGGCGGCGGCGGAAGCCAAGGGGCTGGTGTTCGCGCGGCGGGTGGCGATGCCCGCCAACAACCTCATAGTGGCGTTTCGGCGTAGCTAGCGCGGCCCCGCGCCAGCTTCTGCTCGCGATAGACGATGTAGAGCCCGCTGGCGATGATCACCGGCGCGCCGAGCCAGGTCGAGAAGGTCGGGAACACGTCGAACAGCAGCCAGCCATAGAGCGTCGCCCAGATCAGCCCCGAATAGTCCATCGGCACCACCGCGGAGACGGGGGCGAAGCGCATCGCGCCGGTGAGCGCCAGCTGGCCGACCCCGCCGACAAGGCCGGTGGCGATCAGGATCGCCCAGGTCTCGGCATCGTGCGGGCGGAAGTTGAACGCGTAGATCGCGCCGAGCACCGGCACCGAGAGCAGCGAGAACCAGAACACCGTGGTGCCGGCGCTTTCGGTCCTGCCGATCTGGCGCAGCGTGATCGCGACGATCGCGACGAACAGCGCCGCCATGAGACCGACGAAGGCGCCGAAGATCGGGATCGCCTGCTGCCCCGGCTGCACGACGATCAGCACGCCGACAAAGCCCAGGATCACCGCGCCCCAGCGGTGCCAGCCGGTCGGCTCGCCGAGGATCAGCGCGCCGAGCAGCGTCGCGAAGATCGGGACGGTGAACTGGAAGGTCTGCGCCTCGGCCAGCGGCAGCAAAATCACCGCGCCGAAGGTGAAGATCATGCCGGTAAGCCCCACCGCGGTGCGCCAGGCATGCGCGCCGAAGCGCTGCGTCTTGAGCGATTTGAGGCCGGGGCCCATCGCCACCCACAAGGTGACCAGCGGCACCGCCCAGAGCTGGCGATGGAACATCGTTTCGATCAGCGAGGCGCCGCGCAGCTCCGACATCTTGATGAGCGCCGACATCGTCGACATGCAGGCGATGGCAAAGAGGCGGAGCGCCAGGCCGGTGGCTATGCGGTCGGGGCGGGCTTCGGACACGCAAGGAGCGTTACGGACAAGCGGATTGCGCGGCAACCCTTTGCACTCGCCTTTCGATACGTCGACTTGAATCGCAGGATTTGATAGGCGGATCGGCATTGCCCAAGCAACAGGTGGAAAAAAGGAACCGCGATGGCCTCGTTGAACAAGCTTGTTTGGCTGCAACGACTAATAGTGCGCATTCGCATCCGTTATTATAACAAATTCTGGGGGATGAATATCCATCCTACCGCTCGTATTTCCAATACTGCCAAGTTGGACAAGACGTATCCGAAAGGGATACATGTTGATGAATGGTCCTATATTGCGTTTGGGGCAGCTATCCTGTCGCATGACATGACGCGTAGCCTGAAGACAAACACCTATATTGGAAAAAGCTGTTTCATCGGTGCACGCAGTCTGATTCTGCCCGGCGTGCGGGTGGGCGACGGTTCGATCGTCGCGGCGGGATCGGTGGTAACCAAGGACGTGCCGCCCAAGTCGATCGTGGCGGGGAACCCGGCGGTAGTGGTGCGCTCGGGCATCGAAACCGACATCTGGGGCATCCTGCGCAAGCCCGGCGAGCCCTATCTGCGCGATGGGCTGGTCAAGTAGGCGCGGCATCGCCGGCATCGCGCTTGCGGCGGTGGTGGTAGCCGCAGGGG
>JAPJRE010000172.1 GCA_030824725.1 Sphingomonas sp. | reverse complement strand
TTTATCCCCCCCCGCTGGGCCCCCCTTTTGTCCTCCGGCCCCCCACCCCCCCACCAACCCCGCTGGCCCCGTCCTGGGGGGGGGCCGTGGGGCGCCGCCCCCGCCCATCGACACGAAAAGGGCCGCACCCCGAAGGGTACGGCCCAAACCATCGTGCAAGATAAACTACGAACGCGGAGGAGGCGGGTCAGTTGTTGGCAAGGCCTCGCTTCTCTCGCCGGTCGGACCGATCGACGAGGCAGCGACTTCACGCTCGCGGCCATCCTCGAAAATCACCGTGACCAAAGGCGCCAGCGGGAGCCACGCAGGGAAGCCGTCGACCAAGACCGGTAGTCTAGGAGATCGGATCGGCGCGGAGGGTTTGTCCGTGAGGCCCGATCGAACCGGATCGCGGTCGGTGGGGGCCAATGGCTGTGCCACAGGCGCCCGCGGAGGGACCGGCGCCGGGTGCGTCTGCTTGAGTTCGGCGATGAAGCGCGATCCTGCGGCGAGCGTTGCGCCGGCGTCGCCCCAGCTGGCGACATAGGCCTCGACCTCGGCAGGGTAGTCCCTCGCCGTCCGGTGCAGATCATAGAGAAGGCGAATAGGCGCAAACGGCAGGGCCGCCTTGAGATAGGCCGGCATGTCGCCATAGGCGGCATAGAGCGAGACGAACTGCTTGGATCGGCCGAGTGCCGCCGCGATCTCGACCTGGTTCATCCCGCCCTTCAGCATCCGGGCGATCGCATGGGCGAGCTCGACCGACGACAGATTGGCGCGCTGGTCGTTCTCGACGATCTGGTCGGCCAGCAGTTGCACTCCCTCGCCGACCGGCACGACGATCGCGGGGATCGTGGCAAGGCCCGCCAGCTGCGATGCGCGGAAGCGGCGCTCGCCCAGACGTATCCGGTGCATGCCGTTCGCGTCGGGCGGCGTAACCGTGATCGGCTGCAGCACGCCGCGCGACGCGATCGAGGCGGCCAGCTCGGCGAGCGCGTCATCGTCGAAGCTGCGCCGGGGATTGCCGGGGTCGGGCAGGATGCGCGCAAGTTCGATATCCTCGACCCGGCGCGCCCGTTCATGGTCGCCGACAAGAAGTCCGAACTCCTCGATGCGCTCGTCGAACTTGCCCATCAGGCGGCCGCGACCTCCTGGCTTGTCATGCGCCCCTCGATCTCGGCGAGCACCGCGCGGATCTCCTCGGCCGCCGCCTTGGCGCCGCTGCCGGTCTCCTGCCATACCGGACGATGATTTTCCGCGGCATGCTTGTAGGTCGGCCGCGCCTTGATGAAGGCCGGGAACATGAGCTTCTCGCCGACCGCATGCGCCAGCTTCACCGCATTCTCCATCTCGCGCCGGTCGAACGGATTGACCATCGAGGGGAGGAGCCCGAGGAAAGCGATCTTGCGGCCGGCGCGCGCGGCCTCGGCCTTGCGCAGCGCGGTCAGCAGCATCTTGGCGCATTCGACCGAATCCTCGGCAACCTGCACCGGCGCGATCACGGCATCGGCGACCGCCATCGCGCTCAAGGTGAGCTCGTCCCACTTGGGACCGGTATCGATAACGCAATAGTCGAAATGCGGGCGGAGCGCCGGGAAGCGGCCGATGAAGTCGCGCACATCCTGCGCCGCCTTGACCATCTGGAGACGGGGATCGGCACCGAGCACGGTTAGCCCGGCCTGCCCGTCGGCGCACAGGGCAGCGGCAGGATCGAACAGGTCGGCGGAAAATCCGCCTTGCCGCTCGGCGCCCAGGCGCCGCGTCGAGCTGCCCTGCGGGTCGAGATCGACGAAGGCGACGCGGCGCTCAGGCGGTTCAGCAAGATACCAGGCGAGATGACTGGCGAGGAAGGTCTTGCCGACCCCGCCCTTGAGCAGGCTGACGACGATCGTCTTCATGACCGCGGCACCTCAGCAATAGTCGTCAGGACCATCGCGCAGGTTGCGCTCATAATGATCGCGCGAGGACCAGTCGCCGCCACCCCCAATGCCGGGACCGACATAGCGGAACAGATAGACGGTGAGGGCGAAGCAGCCGAACGCGAAGAGAAACGCGTGATCGGGATGCGCGGCGAAATATGCGGCCATGATAAGTCTCCTTGGAGCCAGTGAACGGGCAAGCGAACGGCGCCACTGGCGCCGGCCACGCGCAATCGCGCGACATCTCGGACCCGCGCCCTCCCCTCCCGCATTTGCGGATGCGGCGTCCGTTGCCCGCATAGTCTGCTCAAGCAGACTATGCGGGCCATCCCCCCGGTCGGGGGGATGGCTGCGCCGGATCAATATTCGTCGGCCAGCAGGATAGTGAGCACGCGCGTCGTGACCTCGGGGTTCGCGGCATCCGGCGAGCCATAGGCGAGCTCGAGATCGTAATAGTCGATCTTCCAGTAGAGGATCGCATCCTCGAACTCGAAGCGGCCGAAATCATGCTCGTCGATCGGATCGTTGTCGGGCGTGAAGCTGTCATAGTCGCGCACGATCCGGAGGATCTCCGCGCGGCGGCGAAAGCCGCGGAACAGGGCGACGTCGCCGATCAGCGCCGCAACGCCCGCAGTCATCACGATCTGGTTGCGGCCCGGGCTATGGATGGACCGGCGAAGCGCGTCATTGAGTTCGGCGACGCGGGCGATCCGCTCGGCCTGGCTCATCGCATTCGGGGAGGATTGGGACATGAGAACGCTCCTGATCTGTCCGGCCCCGCCCGCCGGGGCCTTCCGACAGGCGTGCCAAGGGCCGGCGGCAGAGCGCGGCCGCGCACCGGCAGGGTCGCAACGGCAGTGGAGAAGCCCGCAAAGCGGGCTTGCGCGGGCGCGCGCGCCGGCCAGGCAAGCCGACAGGAGGAAGGTCTTGGCGGGCGGGATCGCGAAGAGATGATCGCGGTGTCCTGATTCTCTGGCTCCGCGGAGAGCCCGGCGCTATCCTCCGCCCATCATGACGAGCAGCGCCACTCTCTTCCGCCTTGCCCCGGCCTGGACCGCGTCACTCCAGGCGATGCGGCTGCGCCAGATCCTCGTCCGATCGCAATGCCGCCGCTGCGGTGCGTTGATGCGCGAGGATGTCGATGCCCTGATCGGGCTCCATGGAGCAGGCGCCAGCCTCATCGACCGGCAGGCCCGATGCCGCATGGTCGGCTGCGACGGCGCGGCCTATTATCTCGCGGCGCGGGGCCATGACCGTCCCTGGCACATATTGCTGCACGATGAGCACCTGCGTGCGGGCCTGGCCAACTGCCCTCCAGCGCGCGGCGCGACCGGCCGGGCCATAGTATGCGCGCAGGGTTGAGAAGTGCGAGCAGTCACGGCAGGGATCGTCACCCGAATGGGCTGAGACTTGGCACAAGGCTCAGGGCGAAGCCTAGAGCCCGGTCCGGCCGCGCCGGAGCCGCCATTCTCAGCGCATAGATGCAGAGAAATCCGACTTTCAGACGGCAACCGCCCGTCGCAGATTGCCAAGTGCAGAACACAATTTCTGCGATACCTTACGGAGCTGCTGAAGCCTCTCCGCCGCCTCGTTCTCTTCGATCACGAGCGTCGAACGATCAGCCTGCCGTGCCCGGATCGCGATCACACGAAAGATGGCGGCCCATCGACTGGTCCGTTCGACTGTCAGCTTCGCCTGGCCATGGGCGAGCATCGTGCGCAGCCCTTCCTGGTGCCGAAATTCCGCCAGCAGGCTCGCGACACCCTTTCCCTCCACGGAAAAGGGGCCGCCCTCATTGACGAGTGCAGCAAGGTCATCGAGCCGTTGCCCGACCAAATGCCGTAGCTTCACCGACTGTCCTCGTCCCGGCTGAGCGCTCAGATGCAGCAAAGTCTCGGTAACGGCCACCTCCACCGCGGCGAAGCATTGCAGACAGGCACCGCGCCAGGCGTTCACCTCCTGGGTGACGCGCGCCCACAGGGCATCATCGCCGGCATTCGCTATCGCAGCCTCAATCGTCATTATCGCAGCATAGTCGCGGCATCTGAACAATCGGTTCTCGTCTTCGGCGCAAGCCGCGAGCGAAGCGCGGGGAATAACCGGGAGCCGAGCGGCTCCCGGTCGAGCCGTCAGGCAAAGGGATCAAATTCGGTGACGATGGCGACGCTGCCGTCGGCGTCTTCGGCGGTGATGACCCCGTAATGCTGCCCGATCGCGATGACGAAGGTGACCATCATGAGGCTGCGCGAGAGGCTGAAGGCGTGGCGGCGAGCGATTGCGATGTCGGTGAACATGTCGAGGCTCCTTTGCGCGCCGGCGGGTTCGTCCCGCTCGACAGGCGCCCGATGTGTCCGGCCGGTGGCCGCGATCACTTTTTTGGCTGGAGGCCCAAAAAGCCGTAGCGAAGCGACCGGACCCCTTGCGGGTTGATCGCAAAAGGTCACCGGGTGGACCAAGGATCGCGCCGATTGAGAGCGGGCGAACCCGCCGGCCAGGAGGCCAGGTCCCCGCCGATGTCGCGCCCCACCCCTTGCCCTGCCTGCCGCTCCATCCAACGGGTCCGGATGACAGGCCGCCGCTTGTCGGTTAGCCCCGCCGGATGCTGTTCCCGCTCCTGCTTGCCGCCGCCGTGGTCCCCAATGATCAGACCTTCGCCTGCACACCGACGCGCGTCTGGGATGGCGATGGCCCGATCTGGTGCCGCGAGGGCGCCCATGTGCGGCTCGCCGGCATTGCCGCGCGCGAGATCGACAACAGCTGCCGCCCCGGCCAGCCCTGTCCGAGAGCAAGTGGCCCGGCCGCCCGCGATGCGTTGGTGCGCCTGCTTGGCGGACCGCGCGGCCAGACATCCACCGGGCATATTCGCGTGGCTGGCCCCACCATGCGCTGCGTCTCGACCGGCGAAGCCAAGGGCAACCGGACCGGCGCCTGGTGCAACGCGCCCGGCATCGGCGATCTCAGCTGCGCGATGATTGCGACCGGCACCGTGCTGCGCTGGGAGCGCTATGCCAAGGGGCGATGCCGATCCCGCTGATCCGCTTGGGACCATGCCGCGCCTGAACAGGATAAGAGGCCCGGCGGCGATGCCGCCGGGCCGCCCTGTCCGAGCTCAGAAGGGGATTTCATCGTCTTCGGGCTCGTTGCCGCCGCCGCTATTCTCGTTGGACTTGGCGCGGGTGAGGAAGGTCACCTCGTCGGCGATGATCTCGACGCCGTAGCGTTCGATATTCTCGCTGTCGGTCCAGCGGGTGTAGTGGATACGGCCCCGGACCATGACCTTCATACCCTTGTCGACATATTGCTCGACCGTCTTGCCGACGCCGTTGAAGCAGGTGATCCGGTGCCATTCGGTGTCCTCGAGGCGGCGATTGTTGTCGTCGCGCAGGATCTTGCCGTTGCTGTCGCGCTTCGGGCGCGAGGTGGCGAGGCTGAAATGGGTAATGCGGGTGCCGCCCTGGGTGGTGCGGGTTTCCGGCGTGCCACCGACATTGCCGGCGAGGATGACGAGGTTCTGCATGGCCTGAGTTCCTTCGATGTGGGTCCAAGGGACCGTCCCTTCGACTGATCCCCGGCCAAGGCGGACAGGACGGCCCATCCACCGGCAGCGCAGCGCCGGGGAACCCCGAGACAAGGGGTGGTGCGGGAAGCCGTGGCACACGGCAACTCGGCCCGATGGCTTGCGGGTTGGATGGGCCGGACGGCCGGCTTAGGGGTCAGATGAGGAGAAGGACGGTGCGTCGCTTGGGCCATGACCGGAGCCCACCCATCGAAACCGCCGATATTGCCGGCTTTACTGAGCTCGCCGGTCCGGCATCTCGCGGACCTTACGCCCGTGCCTTATCTGCCCGTCCCTTGAGCCGCAGGACGGGATTGTAGGTCCTTCGCATGGCCTCTCGCGGGCTCGACACGATGTCCGTTGCACGATCACGCGGAGGGGGATGAGGAGGTGAGCAAGGTGGCGGCGCCTGGCATGGCTGGGCTCAGGCGGGCCGCCACGGCATCGAGGAGCTGCCCGGTCTCGCAAAGCACGGCGCCGATGTTGCAGGCATAGCCACCTGCCACCAGCGCGTCGATCCGATGCACCGCATAGGCCGGGCCGAGGCTCTTGATGAAATCGGCCAGCGGACGACCGGGCGCCGGCAGGCCTAGCTGCCGCGCCTCGTCGAGGGCGCGGACAAGGTCATGACGGATATCGCGGGCCAGCGCATCGTCCGTCCAGCCATGACCCAAAAGATGCGCCTTCAAACCCAGTTCGCAGGAGATCGCGAGCAAGTGCAGTGCCGGCGCAAGCGCAATAGGCGCGCCAATCTGCGCGCCGCGATGAAATTCGCGCGCACGATCAAGAAACACGGCTGCAAGCACCGGATCGCCGGGCGCCGCCAATCTTTCGATCGCGCGCCAGCGGCGCGGCGTCAGCTGGCGGAGCCAGGAGGGACCGGCCTGGTTGCGCAAATGCCGTAAGTAAGCGCCATCGGCTTCGTCCACATCGCTGCCCGTTGACCATAACGACAGTAGCTTCGCCTTCCAGTGGCGGCCATGCGCGGCGCGGAAGGCAAGGAGCGCGCACGCACTGGCGCGATCGGGCATGAACATGATGCGGAACCTCCGAAAGGGAACAAGGGACGCATCCACCCCGCCCCCTCCCCTCCGGCACCGGCATTCGTGAGATTGAGAAAAGCCGGCCGCCGAAGCGGCCGGCACGGCGGTCAGCCGCGGGATAAAGCCGCCGGCGGCGTTCCGAGCGGTCCGCGGCGATCGACGACATGGATGCCGCGCGCCTTGGCCTCGATCACCAGCCTTTCGGTGACGCCGTTGCCCTGGAAGGCGATGACGTAGCGCGGCTTGACCGAGAGCATCTGCTCGTTGCGCCGGAAGCCGGCACGATCGCCAAGCTTGCGATCAAGGCCGAACCGCAGCTGCTGGATGCCGTTCTGCTCGGCCCAGGATGCTGCAAGACGCTCGATGCCCTTCATGTCGCCGCCATGGACGAGATACATGTCGCACACACGCTCGCGCACGGCCTTGAGGGTCCGCAGCAGATTGTCGGCAAACTGCTTGGCCTCGTCGTCGCTGGCGAAGCGAAGGCGCCCGCCGGCGAAGACCACGGGCGTGCCATGGACCATATTGGCATCGCGCACCCGCTCGCGCCGCGCCTGCAAATAGGCCCGGCCATCGACGATCGCAGCGGTCGTGCCGAGCGAGATGCGGTTGCCGGTCGCGGGCACCCAGGAGCGGCCGGTCTCGTGCAGATAGTGGCGCGCCGCGGTGTCGCGCATCCCCTCATAGGCCTGGGCGGACTGCTCGACCTTGCGGGCGAGATCGATCTTGTCCTCGAGATCGGCGGTCGCGATCTCCGACCCGTCCTGCTCGGCGAGCAGGAGCCGGATCTCGTCGGTCAGGCGGTCGATCAGCTGATGCTTCTTGGCGGCCGCGCGGTGGAAGAGATTGACGAAGCCCCAGCCCAGATCCTCGATGTCGCGTTCGAGCGCGGTGAAGGGGAAGAGCGCGAAGAGATCGCTCCAGATGGCGCTGACGGTCTGTTCGAGCGCTTCGGCCGGCGGCGGCGCTTCCATCGAGCGTTGGTCGCCCATCAGGTCGAGATGGCCGAGTTCGAGTGCTTGGAGCACTGCTGAAAGGGAGCTGGTCATGAGGGATTGCCTTTCCGTGTCGCAGGGCCGGCGGCCTTCCCGCCGGATGCGCACCCTCCGGGCCATCGAAAAAGCGGCGGCGGCACCGCCGGGCAACGCCCAAGGGGAACCCGATAAGGTCCGGGTGGTGCGGGCAGGCGCGCCTCGGCGCGCCAACACGGCCGGAGCGTTCGGGTTGCCGCCGCCAGCGCGATGGCCCATGTGCCGCATCCTCTGGCGAAAGGCGCGAAGGCGCTGTCGCGTCAGGCATTCATGACGCAGAGGACCTTAAGAAGGGCACCCGCAACCCGATCTCCCGATACGCACAGGACGGCATGAAAGCGCGTCGCATCGGAAGAGCCCGGCCGTCAGGCCTTCGACCGTGAGGCCAGATCTTGGGCCGCGTCGCGCTTGGCGGCTGCCGCCTTGCGTTCCGAATAGCGGTCCACGAGTTGATCGGCATGGCGACGTGTCAGCACCGTGAAGCGCACCAGCTCCTCCATGACGTCGACGATCCGGTCATAATAGCTTGAGGCACTGAGACGGCCGTCCTCGTCGAACTCCTTGAACGCCATAGCAATGC
>JAPJRE010000171.1 GCA_030824725.1 Sphingomonas sp. | reverse complement strand
ACGCGGCGTCCATGGTGAGCGGCGCGGATCTTTCGATCACCGCCGCGTCGATCGCCTTTGGGAACGATGCGGATCTGGCGTCGGACGCCCCGCTGAGCCTTACCGCATCGGCCGGCGGCCTGCGGCTCGGCGATCGTGCGGCGCTGCGCGGCGAATCGCTCGTGCTCGATGCGCGCGAAGCGCTGGTGCTCGGGGATGCGGCGACGCTCGTCGGGGCAGGCGGTGCGATGTCGCGCCTCGCTTCGAGCGGTACGGTGTCGCTCACCGGCAGCAGCATCGCGTTCGGGAACAACACGGATCTGCGGGCGCCGGGGACGCTGGCGCTGACGAGCGCATTGGGCAATGTCGCCTTCGGCAGTGCCGCCAACCTGGCCGCAAACGACATCATGCTGGCCTCGGCCGGTGCGATCTCGTTCGGCGATGCGGCGCAGCTGGCGGCAGCGGGCACGCTGCTGGGCATGGCGGCCAACGAGGTCGTGGCGGGCGATGCTGCCTCGCTGGTAAGCGGTGGCGATCTTTCGATCACTGCCGGCGCGATCGCCATCGGTGACGGGGCATCGCTTGCGGGTGCAACCCTAGCCTTGCAGACGTCCGACGCCGCCGCGTTCGGCAGCGGCGCCCGCCTTGCTGCGGTGGGCAGCCTGTCCGCAGCCATTGGCGGCGGGCTTGCGATGGGCGACGGTGCGGCGCTGTCGGCTGACACGCTGCGCATCGATGCCGATGCGATCCGCCTCGGCGACGCCTTCTCGGCCACCGGTACCGACCAGATCCTGCTGAACGTGGCGCAGGGCGTGGGCCTTGGTGCGGACGCCCGGCTGGCATCGCGTTCGATCACGCTCAAATCCGGCGCGCTGTCGATCGGAACCGACGCGGACATCGCGGTGGACGATGGGTTTGCGGCCACCGTGACGGGTGCGGTCGCGATCGCGGACGGTCTCACGCTCCGCAGCGTCAACGGACCGGTCACGGTCGATGCGGCCACGGTGACGCTCGGCGCGAACAGCGGGATCGCCAGCGGCGGCGCGCTCCTGCTGCGCGCTTCGGGCCAGATCGTGGCGGGCACCGGTCTGACGCTGGCCGGGGACGCCATGACCGTGACCGGTGGTGCGGTCTCGACCGGCGCCGGGTCGTCCATTATCGCGCGCGGCGCGCTGCGCGTGACTGCGAGCGGCGGCGATCTGCGCATGGCCGCAGACAGCGTGCTTTCGGGCAGCGATGCGATCGCCATCGATGCCGTTGGCGCGCTGGTCTTGGGGGACCGCTTCGCGGCGATCACCCCCGCCGAGCTGCAGGTGCGCGGCGGCAATGTCGCGATCGGCGCGGCATCGCGGCTCGATGCGGAGACGCTGGCGATGACGGGCGCGAACGGCGACGTCCTCGTCGGCGGGCAATCCGCGCTGACGGCGGGCGCCGGGCTGGTGGTGGACGCCGCGCAGGCGCTCGGGTTCGGCACCGGTACGACGCTGCGCGCCGCGCGGGCCCTGCTCTCCGGCGCCAGCCTCGTCTTGGGCGAAGCGGCGGCGATGACGCTTACCGGGGACGGTACCCTCACCGCGCGCGACGGGGACCTCACGTCGGCGGCGTCGCTTACCGCGGCAACGCTCACCGCCCGCGCGGCGCGCGACGTCGTTCTCGACCGCAACGCGATCTCGGCACGGGACCTCGACATCGCGGCGGGTCGCGACCTCGAGGTTTCCGCCGGCCAGATACGGGCGACCGAGGCACTGGCGCTCCAGGCCGATGGCGCGCTGCGCCTGCTGCAGGGCACCGATCTCGCCGGCGACACCATCGCGGCGCGGGCAGCGGCGATCACGCTGGCATCGGCACGCCTCGCCGCTGCCCGCACCCTGGATCTGACGGGGGTGAACGGCATGTCGGCGATCGCAGGCTCGCAGCTCACCAGCGGCGGGGCGACGCGGCTCGTCGGCGGCGACATAACCCTGGCAAGCACCGTCGGGATCAACGCCGGTGCGGACCTCGCGCTGCAGGCGACGCGGGCGCTGGCCAGCGAGGCGGAGCTTACCGGGGCGACGACGGTGACGCTCGACGCCGGGACGACGCTTGCGGTGCGCAATGCGGTGGCGGGCGACACGTTCGCGATCACCGCAGGGCAGGGCATCGAGGTCGGCGCGCTCGAGTCCCGCGCCTCGGCCAGCGATGCCGTGCGGATCGTCGGCGGCGGCGCGATCGCCGCGCGGGCGGGGATCGCGCTGCACATCGCGGCGCAGCGCGGCGGCGTGGTCCTGCAGGCGCAGGGGAGCATCGGTTCGACGGCGACGCCGCTCCGGATCGACGCACCGGTCGTGGCCGCGACCAGTGCCAGCGGCGACATCGACCTGCGCGCCAATGGGCCGGTCACCCTGTCCGGCAGGGCGCTGGGCGGCCTGTTCCGAACCCTGGTGACCGGCGCGATGACCGTCGAGCAACTGGAGGCGGGCTCGGTCGATTTCGCCAGCACCGGTGCCTTCCGCTGGAACCAGGGCGCCTTCCAGCGCGGCACCATCCGCGCCGATGGCGGCATCACCGGCACCGGCCTGCGCATCGCCCAGTCGGCAGCGCTGTTCGCCCCGACGATCGATCTCGACGCGACGGGCCCCGCGAGCGGCGGGGTGGAATTCGACGTCGCCGGCATCGGGGACGACGTGCTGGCCTCGAACGTGGACCTGCGCATCACCGCCCCGGGCAGCGTGACCTTCCGTTCGCTGCGCGCGGACACGGCCAGGCTCGTCGGCGCCACGCCCTCCCTCGAAATCGTGAACGGCTTCGTCGGCACGCGCCTGAACCTGGCGATGCCCGACGTGACCCTGCTGATCACCCGGGCGCGCGTCCGGGCCGAGGAGGTGATGATTCAGGCACGCGCTTCCACCGGCAAATATGGCGTGAAGGTGGAAGGATTCAGCGTGATCACAGATGCTGCGGTGATGGGCGGTCGGCCGAACCGCTCGGACGGCGGCAATGTTGATCCCTCGATGGTCTCGCCTGCGAACGCCGGGACGCCGGAGGCCGCGAGCGTACCGCCCCCGCCGGGTGGCACGACGGGGGCCGGCGGCCCGTCGACGCTCGTCAACATGCCAGCGGACTCGGAAGACGACAGCGGCATCGAGATCAGCGAAGCGGTACGCGGAGAAAAGACCCCCGGCGCCGCACCGACGATCCAACGATGACATCTTACGCCGGAGAGCGATGGAAATGAGGAAGCAAGCGACGTGGCTGGCCACGGTGGCCACGGCCGGTGGCGTGTTCTGGGCAGGCGCCACGCATGCCCAGACGACGCCGCTGCCCCCGGCGGTGGACCCTGCGGCGATCGGCAAGGGGCTGATCGATCGGCAGCGCGATCTGCCGGCCCCTGAGCCGCTGCCGGCCCAGCCTGCCGTCACCGGCGACGGCAGGCCCCCCGCCGCGCCCGAGGGGCCGGCATCGGGCGCCACGTTCGAGCTGAAGGGCGTCCGCTTCGACAGCTCGGCCTTCCTGCCCGGTGCTGCCCTGGACGCGCTCGTCGCCCCGCGGATCGGCACGCGCGTCTCGATCGCGGACCTGCGCACGCTCGTCGCCGAAGTGAACGCGCTGTACGCGGTGCGGGGGATCGTGACAGCGCGCGCCTATCTGCCACCGCAGAAGATCGCCGACGGCACGGTTCGCATCGCGCTTGTCGAGGGGCGGCTGGGGGCGCTGAACGTCCCGGAAGGGCGCTACACGGGCGCCGCCTATGTCCGCTCGCGGATCGCGATCGCGCCCGGTGAGATCGTCGATCTGCGGCGGCTGCGGCAGCAGATCAACGCCTTCAACCGCGGCAACGACATGCGGATCCAGGCACAGCTCCAGCCCGGCAGCCAGGTGGGCCTCACCGACGTGCTGATCTCGATCGCGGAGCCGGGGCGGAACGCGGTGCAGCTGTTCGCCGATAGCTATGGGTATGCCAGCACCGGCCGCTATCAGGGGGGATTCACGCTGCGCCACAGCGCGCTGCTGCTCGATGGCGACCGGGTGAACCTGTACGGCAGCGTATCGGACGGCGGGCTCACCGGCAGCGCGAGCTACAGCGTGATGGCCGGCACCGCGCGGCTGGGCCTCACCTATGCCCGCAGCCAGATCACGGTAACGCAGGGGCCTTCCGCCAAGCTCGACATCCAGGGCTTTTCCGACACCGCCTCGCTCAATTTGGCGCAGCCGCTGGTCGAGCAGGACAGCTGGCACGCCACGCTGGTCGCGGCCGGATCCTATACCGCGTCGAAGAACCGGCTGTCCGGCAGGACGGTGGGGCAGAGCTGGGTCTACAAGGCGACGGGCGGCGTGGCCGTCGGCTATGAGGTCAGCGCACGCACGGCGCTCAACCTGAACCTGACGGCGAGCGTGGCCAGCGCGGAAGACAGGCTGGAGCCGGCCGGCAGAACCTTCCCGATGTACAATGGCGACATCACGCTCGACGCCGGGCTTGGCCGTGACGGCCGCCTGCACGTCACCGCGGCGGGGCAGCATGCCGCTTCCGACTTCATTCCGTCCAACCAGCTGTTCCAGCTGGGCGGGCCGGGCAGCGTGCGCGGCTTCCAGCCCGGATCGGCCAGCGGCAGTTCCGGCTATTTCACGCAGGCGGAGCTGCACCTGGGGATGCCGAAGCTGAGCAACCTCGATGCCTTCGTCTTCCTCGACCATGGCAAGGTCTTCTCCAAGGATTTCGGCGATCGGGCGCTGGCGTCGGTGGGCGTGGGCGCGACGATCCCGGTCTGGCGCTTCAGTCTGGAGACCAGCCTGGGTGTCCCGATCACGCACCGCTTCGCCGGGGAGGATCGGTATCGGGCAGATGCAAGGCTCGTGCTGAGCTTCTGAGCCTAGGTCAGCGCGGCGAAGGCCTGCGCCAGGGCATCGAAGGTGACCCGATAGCGCGCGCCGCTGCGCAGATCCTCGTGCATGACGATCCACACCGGAAGCGGCAGGTCGAACGCGTCCGGCAGCACGCGGCAGAGATTGGCGTCGCGGCGGGCGATGACGGTCTGGCAGATGCCGATGCCGAAGCCCGCGCGGATCGCCTCGAACTGCGCCGGGGCGTCGTCGACGCGGAGGGCGAACATCGAGCGATCGATCCCCGGCAGATGCCGCCTGCTTGCCCGGATGAAGGCCGTTTCGGCGTCGTATCCGATCACGTCATGATGGCGGAGATCGGCAAGCGCGCTCGGCCAGCCGCGTCGCTCCAGATAGCTGCGGTGCGCGTGAAAGCCGAGGCGCACGGCACCCACGCGCTTCGCGACCAGCGATTTCTGCTCGGGCTGGGCCATGCGGATGGCGATATCGGCATGGCGCTGGAGCAGATCGTCGATCGCGTCGGTCAAGGCCAGCTCGAACTGCAGCTTCGGGTGCAACTGGCGGAGGCGGGCAAGGATCGCCGGCAGGTGGTGCGTGCCCACCGCCTGGCTCGCCGTGATGCGCACGATGCCTTCCGGCGCCCCTGGCGTGCCCGCCGCGGATCGTTGCAATGCTTCTGCGGCGGCGACGAGGGCGTCGGCATGGGGGCGTAGTGCCAGTGCGGCGTCGTTGGGGGAAAGCCCCCGCTGCGATCGCACGAACAGCCTGGCACCGATCGTCGCCTCCAGCGCATCGATGTGGCGGGCGATGCTGGGCTGGGTCATGCCGAGCGCGCGTGCGGCGGCGGAAAGCGAGCCCTCCCGCAACACCGCAGCGAAGCTGCGATAGACATCCCAACTCGGCACGCTGCTCATCAAAATCCGTATAGCAGCTGCACATTATTCGGCAATTCCCGTTCATCCTGCGCTGCCGCATCGTGCATCCAGACGGAGCAAGGAGGCGAAGGATGACCAACAAAACAGCACTGGTACTGGGAGCAACGGGCGGGGTGGGCGGTGCCATGACGCGGCGCCTCGTCGACGCCGGGTGGAACGTCCGGGCGATGATGCGCCGTCCTGTCGCGCGGGCGTTGCAGGGATGCGAGGTGATAATGGGCGACGCGATGGATCCGGCGGCCGTCGCCGCCGCAGCTGCGGGCGCTTCGGTGATCGTGCACGCAGTCAATCCGCCGGGGTATCGCGACTGGGACCGTCTCGTCCTGCCGATGCTGGAGAATACGATCCGCGCCGCTTCCGCCTCGCGGGCACGCATCCTGCTGCCCGGCACCGTGTATAATTACGGCCCAGACGCGCCGGCGGAAATCACGGAAGAGGCACCCCAGGCACCGATGACCCGGAAGGGCAGGATTCGCGTCGAGATGGAGCAGCGGCTGTGTCGCGCGGCCGGGTCGGGGCGTTGCACGGCGCTGGTCGTCCGCGCCGGCGACTTCTTCGGCCCGGGCGCCGCCAACAACTGGTTCGGCCAGGCGCTGGTGACGCCGGGATCGCGCCCCAAGGTGGTCCGGAATCCCGGCGCGCGGGGCATCGGCCATCAATGGGCGTATCTGCCCGATGTCGCCGAGGTCATGGTCCGGCTGCTGGAACGCGCGGATCTGGCGGACTTCGCCTCCTTCCATATGGAGGGGCACTGGGATCCTGACGGGCGCCGGATGGTCGAGACCATTGCGCGGGTGCTCGGGGACCCGGCCGTGCCGATCCGCCCCTTGCCGTGGTGGCAGCTGCGCCTTGCCGCGCTGGTGTCGGTCACCCCGCGCGAGCTGATGGAGATGCGCTATCTCTGGCAACGGCCCGTCCGCATGACCAACGCCCGGCTCGCGGCCACGCTGGGGGGGGAACCGCGGACCCCGCTTGCCGACGCGGTGCGGGCAACCCTTGCCGATCTGCGCTGCTTCTGATCGGATCGCGTGCCCGGCTGCGCCTTCGTCAGGACGGCATCGACTGCAGGAAAACGTAGAGGAACACGCCGATCCCGAACGAGAGCAGCACGGGCGCGCCAGTGCGATAGAAATGGATGGTGCGGTCGAGCGGCTTGCCCCCGGTCTTCGAGGCCACGATCAGCCCGGTTGCCAGGAACGAGCCGAACCCCGTTGCCCCGATCACGAGTAGCGCCAGGATCACCAGCACCGTCGAGCGGCCGTGCACCTTCTCCGACAGCGCCGCGACTCCGGCGAGCGAGAGCAGGCAGAGCGAGGTGATGTGCTTGAAATAATCGTAGAGCAGCGAGTCGCCGTCGTGATGCGGTGCCGCTTCCTCTTCTTCCATGCGCTACGTCCCCCGTGCCGATCGGTGCAGCCTAGCCGGGGCGGCGCCGGACGCAACCACGGTGTTCGGACCGGGCTCGATCGGGGGCCAGCTTCATTGTGCCGGGTACGGCGCGAGATCGATCGAAAAGGCTGCGCCGCCGTCGTCGACATTCGTTGCCCGCATCGGCGCGTGCATCGCGCTGGCGAAGCCCTTCGCGATCGCAAGGCCAAGGCCGCTTCCGACGGTGCGATCGCTGCCCGCGCCGCGCGCGAAGGTCTCGAAGATGCTCGCCTCCTCGCCGGGCGGCAGGCCGGGGCCGTGATCGCGCACCGAAAGCCGCACCGAGTCCGGGCGGCGCTGGCCGACGATCTCGATCGCGCCCTCGCCGCCATGCACCGCGGCGTTGGAGAGCAGGTTGAGCAGGATGTGGTGGAGCAGCCGCGGGTCGGCGCGGACCAGCGGCAGGTCGGGCGGCACGCGCAGCACCAGCTCGCGTCCGGCCAGCACGTCGCGCAGGTCGTGCACCGCGGCAGCCGCGGCATCGGTCAGGTCAATCGGCTCGAGGCTGAGCGCCACCGCGCCGGCATCGATCCGCACCATGTCGATGAGGTTGTCGAGGAAGCGGCGCAGCCGGGCGACGTCGGCGCGGGCGATGGCGGTGGCGGGGTCGTCCGGATGGGCATGGGCAAGCGCGTCGACCGCCGCCGCCACCGAGGTGAGCGGGGTGCGCAGGTCATGGCCGATCGAGGAGAGCAGCGCCGCGCGCAGCCGGTCGCGTTCGCGCAATACCGATACTTCGCGAACGTCCTGCTCCAGCCGCAGCCGTTCATGCGCCAGCGCGGCCTGGCCGAGCAGCGTGGAGAGGAGCAGCGCACGATCCGGGGTGATCGGCTCGCGGCAGTCCGGCGCGGCGAGGCCGAGCACCGCGAGCACGCCCAAGCTGGTGCGTAACGGGTGGAACTGCCAGTCGGCGGCGATCAGCGTGCCGGTGCCGACCCCGCCGGCCTCGCCGCTGCTCCACGCCCATTCGGCAGCGGCATGGT
>JAPJRE010000170.1 GCA_030824725.1 Sphingomonas sp. | reverse complement strand
ATTACTGTCTCGTGGGCTCGTTTATTTGTATAAGAGACCCTCCCCACCGCCTGCGGCGGCGGGAGGGAGAGGGGCATTGCGAGGCGTTGCCTCGCGCGGCAGCTGCGCAGCCGCTCACCCTCTCCAAGCTTCGCTAGGCGCTGAAGCGCCAAGCTACGCTATCCTCCCCCTCGTGGGGGAGGATAGATGGCCGCTCAGAACGAAAGCCGCGCCCGCCCCAGCACGCGATTGCCGCTGTGCCGCAGGTCCGCATAGGGCGACGACACTGCGCGATTGGTGTCGATGTCGGTCCCGACATAGTCGACGCCCAGCGTCAGCGGCCCGCTGACATGCTCCACGCCGATCCGCCAATCGGTATAGTCGCCACTCGGCCGCAGCCGCGCGGCGCGAAGGTCGTCGATGCTGCCGGTCGTGTGGCCGATCGAGCCGGACACGGTGAACGGCGTCGACGGCACGCCCACCGCTGCGCCCGCATGCAGATAAAGATTGTCGCCGCCGATCGGCCCCTGATCGGGCGCGTATATCGCACCGCCGTTCAGCTGCAGCGGTCCGAACGAGAAATTGCCCTCACCGCCGATCTCGACATAGTCCATGGCCCGCGCCGCGCCGGTGAACACGTGCCCGGTGACGAAGCCGCGAAGGTTAAGCGCGCCGATGCCGAAGCGCCGACCTGCTTCAAGATCGAACACCGTGTCTGCCCCGGCATGGCGGGCCGACTCGCGTACCATCGCCACGCGCGCCGAGGCGTCGAAGCCGAGGATGCCGGCGGACAGGTCGCCCGAGGCGCTCAGCTGGTTCTCGCTCCAGCTGAGGCCCCGGCGGCTCTCGTCGGTCGAAAGTTCGACGCCGCCCGAAACCTTGGGCAGCACCTGGGCCTGGGCCGCGAGCGGAAGGGCGAGCGCGGCGAAGATGGCAACGGCAATGGGGATACGCATCAGGTGTTTACACGTCCTATCTGATCGAGTTCGGCGCGCAGCATCTCGGCATCCTGACCGGCCAGCGCCTCGACCGCGCCTCGCATGTCCTTGGTGGCGCTGGCAACGTCCTTCGCGATCACCGCGCGGTTGGCGGTGCACCAGCCGGGACGGCTGCCGGCCGCAACGCTTTCCTGGCGGAGTGCGCGCTGTAGCGTTCCGGCGGCGTGGCGCGCCTGGCGGTCGACCACCAGATCGGCCTGCCAGCGGCAGCGCAGCGTCGAGGCGCGGCCGCCGGGGCCTGCGACGCCGAGCTGCTGGTGGCGGACGTCGACCCGCATGCGATAGTCGGCATGGACCGGGCCGCTGTCATGGTCGATGCGCACGCTGTGCGCGATTTCGGAAAAGGGGGCGGCGAGCAGCAGCCCCAGAATCAACGGGATCATGGCTCTTCTCCTGCGGTTGCCCCGGCTGTTTCGCCGGTAGCATGGTGTCTTTGCGCGACGCCTTCGCCGGAATGCAAGTTACCAAGTGTTTCCGGGGGCTTGAGCGGCGCGGCTGAAATGCCGACCCTCGCATGGGTTGTGGGGCGGGGCGGGAGGCCTACATCGCAGGCAAACCAGCGGAGAAGCACATGACCGGCACGCGCACCGAAACCGATTCGATCGGCGCGATCGAAGTTCCCGCCGACGCCTATTGGGGCGCCCAGACCCAGCGTTCGATCCAGAATTTCCCGTTCGGGCCCGAGGAGCGGATGCCGATCGGCATTGTCCATGCGCAAGCCATCGTGAAGCAGGCGGCGGCGCGGGTGAACGTCAAGCACGGGCTCGACCCCAAGATCGCCGAGGTGATCGACCAGGTCGCGCAGGAAGTGATCGACGGCAAGCTCGACGACCAGTTCCCGCTGGTGATCTGGCAGACCGGCAGCGGCACCCAGACCAACATGAACGTCAACGAGGTGATCGCCGGCCGCGCCAACGAGATCCTCACCGGCAAGCGGGGCGGCAAGAGCCCGATCCACCCCAATGATCACGTCAACATGGCGCAGTCGTCCAACGACAGCTTCCCGACCGCGCTGCACATCGCCGCCGCCCGCGCGGTGACGCTCGACCTGTTCCCGGCGCTGGAGCGGCTGCACACGTCGCTCGACCGCAAGGCGAAGGATTGGGACCACATCGTCAAGATCGGCCGCACCCATCTGCAGGACGCGACGCCGCTGACGCTCGGCCAGGAATTCTCCGGCTATGCCGCGATGCTCGCCTCGGCCCGGGCGCGGTTCCAGAGCGTGCTCGAACTCGACATCTTCAAGCTGGCGCTGGGCGGCACGGCGGTGGGCACGGGGCTCAACTCCCCGCCGGGCTATGCCGAGGACGTGGCGGCGGAGATCGCCAAGATCACCGGGCTGCCCTTCGTCTCGGCGCCCAACAAGTTCGAGATGCTGGCGACCAAGGACCAGCTGGTGAACCTGTCGGGGGTCTGCAACACGCTGGCGGTCTCGCTCACCAAGATCGCCAACGACATCCGCCTGCTCGGCTCGGGCCCGCGCTCGGGCCTGGGCGAGCTGGAGCTGCCGGCGAACGAGCCGGGCAGCTCGATCATGCCTGGCAAGGTCAATCCTACCAGAGCGAGTCGCTGACGATGGTCGCGGCGCAGGTGATCGGCAACCACGCCGCCGTCACCGTGGGCGGCATGCAGGGCCATTTCGAGCTCAACGTGTTCAAGCCGCTGATCGGCGCCAATCTGCTGCGCTCGATCACCCTGATGTCGGTGGGCATGACCAACTTCGCCGAACGCGCGGTGGACGGCGCGGTGGCGAACGAGGCGCGGATCAGGGAGCTGGTCGATCGCTCGCTGATGCTCGTCACCGCGCTTGCGCCCGCCATCGGTTACGACGCGGCGGCAAAGATCGCCAAGAACGCGCACGAGAAAGGACTTACCTTGAAGGAATCGGGTCTGGCGCTCGGTCTTGTCGACAGCGCGACCTTCGATAAGTTCGTGAAGCCCGAGACGATGATCGGCCGTTGATCGGCTGCGGCGAGCGGCGGGAACGCAGCCGCCGCACCGCCGTTTCTGCGGGGAAGGAGAAGACAATGATCGGCAAGGCAATTGCAGGCTGGATCGGCAGCCGCATCGACAAACGCGACGGCGAGGGCGGCACCATGGGTGCGATCCTCGGCGTCGCGACCTGGGAAGTCGCCAAGCGGGTTGTACCGGCGGCGTTCGTGCTAGGCGCGGGCGCGGTGGGGGCGGCCTATCTCAAGCGCAAGCTGACCACCGAGCACGGTCCCGATACGGGCCTCGGCGCCTGAGGCCAAGCGGCGCCCGGGCTTGACGGCCCGGGTGCCGCTACGCCAAAGGCCCGCATGGCCCATACGCACCAGAACGACCCGCATGGATTCCATCGCCGCGGGGTTTTGTTTGTCCTTTCCTCGCCCTCGGGTGCCGGCAAGTCGACCATCGCCCGCAAGCTGCTGGCCGCCGAGCCCGATCTCGCCGTCTCCGTCTCGGTGACCACGCGCGAGCCGCGCCCCGGCGAAGTGAACGGGGTCGACTATACCTTCGTCGGCGTCGAGCGCTTCCGCGAGATGGTCTCGCAGCACCATTTCATCGAATGGGCGCACGTCTTCAAGCATCGCTACGGCACGCCCAAGGGCCCGGTCGACGCGGTGCTCGCCACCGGCCGCGACATGCTGTTCGACATCGATTGGCAGGGCGCGCAGCAGCTCCACCAGACGATGGGCGGCGACGTCGTCCGCGTGTTCATCCTGCCGCCGTCGATGGCCGAGCTCCACCGCCGCCTCGAAGGTCGCCAGACTGATTCGCCCGAGGTGATCGCCCACCGCATGGCGCGCGCCTCGAACGAGGTGAGCCACTGGGACGGCTATGACTATGTCCTGGTCAACGACGATGCCGACAAGTGCTTCGAGGCGGTCCACACCATCCTCAAGGCCGAACGGCTCAAGCGCTCGCGCCAGACCGGCCTGATCGGGTTCATCCGCGGCCTGATGAAGCGCGGCGACCCGACTGGGGAAGCGGACGTCCTCTGAACGCGCTGGCCTGATTCGGCCGCAACCGCAACGGGAACATCGCGCCCGGTCTGCAATGCAGGCCGGGCGTTTCTCTGTATAGCAACAACGCTGTCTCATCGTCCGCTGGGTCGAGATGATGCATCGTTATCGATTGCGAGGGTGGTGGCGATCTTGAATAATCAAGCCCGTGTTGATCGTAAGTGGTGCCATCATTGACTCTTTGGAGGTGGAAAAGCATAGCTAAGGTGCGAGCGTAAATTTGCGACTCGCGTTCAAAACGATACTGTACTTGCAGGAGAGGTCTTATGGATTCTCTTATTCAAATCGATCGCGGTCAGATATCAAGGGATTTCGAGTCGGCCTTCGCGGCGCGATTGCCCGACACCACGATCAGCAAGATGTCGGAACAACTGAAGACCGTGGCGCTGGCGGCGGCAAGCTCTTATCCTGCCAATGGCAGTGTTGCCTCTCTCGTCATCTACACCAAATGTCAGTGCGTCATCAAAGGTGGGAAGACCTTTGACGGCAGTGCCTGGGGCATTGCGCTTCCCGGCGGCGGTGCGTTGATCGGTGACGTCTACACCGACAATCTCGATGCACTCTACGCGCGCACTACTTCGTTCGCGCTGGTTGCGACGCCGGTCTATACCAGCTTCATCTTCACCGACGACGACGCGAATGTGCTGGGCAGCTTCCAGGCGGGGGCGGTATCGACGGTGGCGGGCAGCGGCGGCGGTCGCGGCAGCTGGAGCTGAGCGCCGCGCCTTCCGACGGCCTTGGCCGGCGATACCGTGTCTTCCGCGCACAGCCAGGGTGGCGGCGCCGGGGGTAGCCCCGGTGCCGCTGATCGGCATCAGGCTCCCGGCATCAAAGCAGTGCCAGGAACCGGACCCCTGCCTCGAAATCGGCGCGGCGGACGTCGCGGGCGCGGCTGGCCAACTCGTCCTCGCCCCATTGCTCGGCCTGCCAGTCCTCGTCGAGCTGCGCGGCGCGCCACACCGTCTCACAATCGGCCGCGCCTTCGAGCAGCGCCAGCGCTGCCACCAACGAGCCGCTGATCGTCACCAGCGGGTTCAGCGCGGCCAGCCGGAACGGGTCTAGCGCTGCCACCACCTCCTGCAACCGCGCGATCGTCGCAGTCGGCTGGGGGTGGTGCATGATGCCAGCGGTGGTCTCGAAATGCACGTCGTAGCGGGTACGCGCCCAGTCGAGCAGCGGGTCCCAATGCATGGCTTGGCGTTCGACCAGCGGCTCGGGGAGTTCGGCGCGGTAGCAGAGCAGGTCGCTTTCGCCATAGCGCGCGAGGTCCGCCGCAAAGGGGGCGGGGTTCGGCGCGATCTGGTCGATCGCGGCATTTGCGAGGCCGGTCAGCGGCATCGCGCGGGGATCCAGTTCGTCGCCGACACGCCGCCATTCCTCGGCCACCCCCTCCGCCAGCTGCGGCGTGGGCAGCGTGAGTGCGGCGCGGGCGGGGGTGCGGACGGGGCGGCCATCGAGTTCGATCGCGCCGTCGACGATCATCACGGTCTTCCAGAAACGTTTCATGCTTCGGGGGGTGTCCTCCAGCGGCGGGCGAGTATCCTAGGGATTGCCGCCATGACCCAGAACGAGGCGAGCATCAGCGCGATGCCCAGCATCGTCAGTTCGGTGGTCTTGGCGCGGCCCAGGATGAGCAGCGCCAGCACCGCGCCGGCCACGCCGGCGCAGTTCGCCGCCATCATCAGGAAATAGCGATTGCGCGCAAGGCGATCGGCGTCGGTCACAGGGCCTCCAGATGCGCCGGGATCGCCGACGCATGCTCCACGACCCGCACCGCGCCGGCCGCGTGGAGATCATGGGGAGTGTGGTAACCCCATGCAACACCCAAGGGGTGCGCACCGGCAGCCACCGCCATCGCCATGTCGAAGCTGGTGTCGCCGATCATCACGGTTGTTTCGGGGCTGGCACTGGCCTCGGCGATCGCGGTCTCGATCATCGAGGGGTGCGGCTTGGAGGGGTGGCGGTCGGCGGTCTGCAGCGTGACGAAGCGCTGGCGCAGGCCATGCGCCTCCAGCACCCGGATCAGCCCACGATCGGACTTGCCGGTGGCGACGCCGAGCAGCCAGCCCTTGGCGTCCAGCGTCTCGATCGCCTCAAGAATGCCGTCATAGAGCGGCTCATCCTCGATATGGCCCGACGTCCGGAGCGCAAAATAGGCGCGCTTGTACTCCTCGGCGAGGTGGCGGTGGAGATCGTCCTCCGCCTCCGGCAGGAGCTGGGCGATAGCCTCGACCAGGCTCAGGCCCACGATGCGACGGATCGCCGCCCGCGCCGGGGGGGCGAGCCTCTGGCCGGTGAAGCAATGTTCCATGGCCAGGCAGATACTCGCCTGGCTGTCGACCAGCGTGCCGTCGCAATCGAACAGAGCGAGGCGGTTCATGCGGAGGTGCTCACCAGATCACGGTCATCCCGGCGAAAGCCGGGATCCATTCGCCACTCGGCAACAGCAAAAGCCGTAACGGCGACCCCAATGGATCCCGGCTTTCGCCGGATGACGAAGGTAGCGGAGGCACGCGCACGCCTACTTCGCCTGTCCCCGGCCCCGCCGTTCGCCGCGGCGTTCCTTGCGGTAGTTCTTGGCGTGGGCCTTGGCCTTTTGCTTGAGCAGTTCCTTGCTCATCGGCGGCGGGCCGTCGTCGATCTCCAGCGCGTTGCCCACCGCCAGGTCGAAGCCCAGCGTGTGCATCGACTCCGCGAAATGGTGCGGCAGCTCGGCGCGGACGTCGATCCGGCCGCCATCGGGATGATCGATGCGGATGCGGCGTGCGTGCAGATGCATCTTGCGGCTGATGCCTCCGGTGAGGAACGCCTCCTGCAGCCCGTACTTCCCGTCGCCGACGATCGGGTGGCCGATCGCCGCCATGTGGACGCGCAGCTGGTGGGTGCGGCCGGTGAACGGCTGCAGCTCCACCCAGGCGCAGCGATTGCCGGCCTGCTCGATCACGCGGTAGCGGGTGCGGGCGGGCTGGCCCTCTTCGGTATCCACCTGCATCTTCTCGCCGCCGGTGCCCGGCTGCTTGCCGATCGGCAGCTCGATGAAGCCGTCCTCGATCTCCGGCACGCCCATCACCAGCGCCCAGTAGATCTTGCGCGCGGTGCGGCTGGAAAAGCTCTTCGAGAAGAACGCCGCGGCGCGCGCCGAACGGGCGATCAGCAGCGCGCCCGAAGTATCCTTGTCGAGCCGGTGGACCAGCTTGGGCCGGCCCTCCGCCTCGAACTGCAGCGCGTCGAGCAGCCCGTCGACATGCTCGAACGTCTTGGTGCCGCCCTGCGTCGCGAGGCCTGGCGGCTTGTTGAGCACGATCGCCTGGGCATCGCGGTGGATCACCATGGACTGGGCTAGCTCGACCTGCTCGGCGCTGAGCGGCGGGCGGTTCGACTTGGGCCGCGCCGCGGCGGCGGGCTTGGCCGGCTCGGCGGGTGGGACGCGGATCGTCTGGCCCTCGGCGATGCGGTCGCCCGGCTGGGCCCGCGCGCCGTCGACGCGGAGCTGGCCGGTCCGTGCCCAGCGCGAGACGATGTTGAAGCTCACGTCCGGCAGATGCCGTTTGAACCAGCGATCGAGCCGGATGCCGTCATCGTCCAGCCCGACGGTGAACTGGCGGACTTCGTTCTCGCCGCCGCTCATGCCGTCACCGCCCGGGCCAGCGCCATGCCCATGGCGACCGCACCGATCGCGCCGATCACCGAGGCGAGGACATAGCCGAGCGCCGTCAGCACGTCGCCGCGCTCGATCATCGCGAAGGTCTCGAGCGAGAAGGAGGAGAAGGTAGTGAAGCCGCCGAGCACGCCGACGGCGAGCAGCAGCCGCACCTGTTCGGCATTGTCGCCGAAGCGGATCAGGCTGGCGCCGAGCAGCCCCATCAGGAAACCGCCGAAGATGTTGACGGCGAGGGTACCCCAGGGGAAGGCCGGGCCGAGCAGGGCGACGCCGGCGCGGCCAACGCCGTAGCGGGCCGCAGAGCCGATGGCCCCGCCGAGCATCACGAGAAAAAGATTGGGCATGCCGCGCCCCTAGCGCGAATCGGGGCAAAGGGGAAGTTTTGGGGTGGGCAACTGTCGGCAGACCCGGAACGGCTGCTGCTGCGGCCGGCAGTCGCGGGCCTAAGTTCACAAAGTTTACGCATATGCGC
>JAPJRE010000169.1 GCA_030824725.1 Sphingomonas sp. | reverse complement strand
TCCGATGCATCGATGTCGGCCCCGCCGGGCACGGCCCGGCCGTCCTTCATGATCGAGGCGGGCAGCCAGTAGCACATGATCGAATTGGGATCGGCCTCGGCCGTCGCGATCAGCGCGGACCTGTCGAGCGGGGTGAGCACCTGCGCGATGACCTGGTCGCGCGACCAGCCCTGGGTCGCCATGAAATAGGCGATGGCCTTCTCGCGATCGATCCGCGCGATGATCTCCGCCCGCATATGCTCGTGCGGAAAGCCCAGCGTGTGCCCCGTCTCGTGCCGCACGACGCGGTGGAATTCGCTGTCCGGCGTGGTCATCGTGAACGAGTCGAGGTTCATCGTCGCTTCGCCCGCGCCAATCGCGAGCACGTCGGTGCCGAGGTACGACCAGTAGCCGCTGCCGGCGGTGCGGGCGATGCGGACCTGCCCGTCCCTCGCGGTCTCGACGAACTGCACATTGGCGGTGGCGTTCCACGCATTCATGTGGCTGAGGATGCGCGCGCGCAGATCGGCCGGCGGGCTGTCGAGGAAGCTCACGGTAAGCCTCACCCCGCCCTTCCCCCAATATTTCGAGGTGAGAACGGCGAGATTCTCGGGCGGCAGCACGCTGGCGGCGAGCGCGGCCTGGGGCAGGCGCAGCGCGGACCAGTTGGCGGGATTGATCTCGAGCGCCTTGCGCGACGCGTCCACCCATTGATGCCGCGGCAATATCTTGATCGTGCAGCCTTCCGCATGGACATGCGGCTCAGCATCGCGAAGTTTCGGTTCGGCGACAGAAGCCATGTTCAACCTCCAGGACAAGATGGTATATCTGGAACATTGATTATCTGGCTGTGTCGCGAACCGGACGGTGCCGGCACACCCATTTTGCGGCGCGCACACCCGCAACCGCCCCCGCAGCGTCGACTCGACCGTCAGCCATAGATGTTTCGCGACCCAAGGGGTACATACATCGGACGAGACGGACAATCAACTATACAACGATTACACCGAGACTCTACCACCCTCCTACTATACTAGGGCTTAACCTTGCTGCACTGCAGAATATTCAAGCACAACTCGAAGAATTCCCACCGCAAGCAGCTGCGCTTCGAACCGGTGATGCTGACATTCGCGCCCCTGATCGGGAGCTTAGGCTTCAACTTTCGCGAATGGCATTGGCGAGATCGGCAGCATGAGCGGCTGCTGGTTCGGTCGGCGCGGGGGCATTGGCGAGCTCGGTTTCGACGCGCGCACCCCCGGTCAGGGTGCGGTGCACCGGGCAGCGATCGGCAATCTCGAGCAGCCGGGCGCGCTGGGCGTCGTCGAGGTCGCCCTCGATCTCGATGCGCCGGGTGAACAGGTCCGCCGGCTGGACGCCCGCCTGGCGCTGGTGCCCGGCCAGCGTGCGGATGCCGGTGACCGGCCAACCCTTCTGCAACGCATACACCCGCAGCGTCATGGTCGTGCAGGCGGCGAGCGCCGAGGCGAGCATCTGATAGGGTGTCGGCCCCGATCCCATGCCGCCAACCGACACCGGCTCGTCGAGCATCAGCGCCACGCCCGCGACCTGCACCGCCACCTGGAACTTGCCCGCGCCGGTATCGCGCGCGATCGCGTCCAGGGCCACTTCGCTGCTCATGCCGCCTGCTCCGCCAGCTTGGTTTCGATCGCGATACCCTGCTTCAGCGTCAGCGTCACCGGCGTGCGCTCGGCGATCTCGGCGAGCCGTGCCTTCCCGGCCGCGTCGGGCCCCGCGATCGTCAGCGTGCGCTTGATGTGGCGGTCTTCGGGCTTGCCGACGATCCGCAGGCCGACGTCGAGCGAATCGATCCGCCAGCCCTTGCGATCGGCGTACATGCGCAGCGTCATCGCGGTGCACGCGCCCAGCGCGGCCAGCAGCAGTTCATAGGGCGCGGGGCCGGCATCGCGTCCGCCATTGCTCGGCGGCTCGTCGGCAAGGATGGCATGGCTGCCGGCCTGGATCTGCGTCTCCATGGCCTCGGGGCCAATATGGGCGGTGGCGTAGAGCATGGTCGTGGTCCTCAGATCGCCAGCAGCGCGATCGCTTCGATCTGCGCGGGGTTGAAGCCATGATCGGCGAGCACCGGCACCAGGTGCGCGGCCGGCTGGCGCTGGCGGCGCGTGGTGCAGACGAACTGGCGGATCGCCTCCAGCCGCGGATTGGCGAGCGGCGTCGGGCGGCGGGCGCCGAACAGCGTGTCGGCGATGCGGCCGAGCAGCGAGGGCTTTTCGGTTGCCGGGACGGCGGTGCAGCCGCAGGCGGCCGCATCCTGGAAGGCGACCGAGACGGCGGCCCATTCGGTCTGGCTGAGTTCGGGTGCTGCGGTACGATCCATCGAAACCTCCTGTGATGGCCATTTCCTAGCCGGGCGCCGCTATTCCGATCAGCCGGATAGTTTCGACGCAATCGTTCCAGAGAATGGAAAAGCCGCTTTTCGATTTAGTCGAACGTATGGGACGACTTTATTCCAGTCCTCAGGCCATCTCGCCGGGACCATCTTCCGGTCACCAGGCGAGGCAGATCGGTCCCCGCCCTCTTTCGGAGACACATCATGGCTACCGTACCTTATTCCCTCACCGCCACCCCAACCAACGTTCAGTCGGCCCTGCCGCTGGTCGGCCGCATTGGCCTCGCCGCGATTTTCCTGCTCAGCGGTCTGTCGAAGCTCGCCGCGCCGGCTGCTACGATCGGCTATATCGCGTCGTCGGGCCTGCCCCTGCCGCAGTTGGGCTTCGCGATCGCGCTGCTCGTCGAGCTGGGCGGCAGCGTTGCGCTGATCCTCGGCTATCGCACCCGCATCGTGGCGGGCATTCTCGCCGCCTTCTCGGTCGCGACCGCGCTCGCCTTCCACGCGGCGCTGGGGGACCAGAACCAGTTCATCCACTTCTTCAAGAACATCGCGATGGCCGGTGGCCTGCTGCAGGTCGTCGCGTTCGGCGCCGGCGGCTGGAGCCTCGACGCCCGCCGCTAAGACGATCTGAAGCCGCGCAAAGGGGGTCGCACCATCGGTGCGGCCCCTTTCGCATCCCCATCCACACGTACAGGCGATCCGGCGCATGGTCTTCGCTAGACCCGCCACCGAGGAGATCGCCCATGACCCGCTGCGCGCACATGAATTCCGAGACGGTCCGCGAGGTTACCCCCAGCGCCAAGGGTTGCGAGGAGTGCCTGAAGACCGGGAGCTGGTGGGTGCATCTGCGGCTGTGCCGCGAGTGCGGACATGTCGGCTGCTGCGACCAGTCGCCCAACCGCCACGCTACCGCCCATTTCCACGAGACCGGCCACCCGATCATGGAAGGCTATGACCCGCCCGAAGGCTGGGGCTGGTGCTATGCCCACGGCATCGAGGTCGACCTGCCCAACCAGACGCCGCAGGACGGGCCGATCCCCCGCTTCTTCTGACACGCCGCATGGACAGGTGCGGCGCGGCCGCTAAGACGGCCGCCATGCCCCGCTGTTGCGCGCCCCGATGAGCGAACCGCCCTCCCCGGCGCCCCGCACCGCGATGCTGCTGTTCGGCGCCGGCGACTTCGCGTTCAACCTCTACTGGCAGGCGGTGAACCTCTACCTGCTGTTCTTCTACATCGACACGCTGCGGCTGGCACCCGCGCTTGCGGGAACGCTGTTCCTGGTCGGCGCGGTGTGGGACGGCGTGGCGGATTTCGTCGCGGGCGCGGTGGCCGAACAGATGCGCCGGCCCTATCGCTGGCTGGTTGGCTGGGGGGCGGTGCCGCTGGGGCTGGCATTCGTCGCGATGTTCGCCGCTCCCGCGGGGGCCTGGCGCCTGGCGCTCGCGGCGCAGCTCTGCTTCCGCACGCTCTACGCGTTCACCAACATCCCCTATTCCGCCTGGACCACGCGGCTGGCTGGGACCAGCGCCGAACGATCGCTGCTGGCCGGCCTTCGCATGATCTTCGGCGCGATCGCCGCGACGCTGGTGGCAGGCAGCCTGCCGCAACTGGTGGCGCGGCTGGGCAGCTATGCGGCGGCGAGCGCCATCTTGGCGGCCCTCGCCATCCCGATCCTGCTGGCGATCGCCTGGGCCGTGCCCGAGCGTCGCCCCCCGGCCGACGCGCCCCAACAGGTCCGCATCGGCCCGGCGCTGGCGCTGCTTGCCCGCAACCGGGCGTTCGTGGCGCTGAACCTGGCGGCAGCGGCGGGGGCCGCAGCGGCGGCGCTCACCACGCAATCGGTGCTCTACTTCTTCCGCTACGTGCTCACCGATGATCCCGCCGGGCCGCGGGCACTGGCGGCCATGGCCTTCGCCAGCCTGATCGCGACGCTGCTATGGACGATCGCCGCGCGTCGGGCAGGCGCGCGGGCGGCCTGGCTGGCAGCCTGCGGGCTCGCGCTCGCCCTGCCCGCCGGCTTCGTGCTGCTGCCCGAACCCGGCGTCAGCGCGGCAACCTGGTTCCTGCTCGGCATGCAGGTGGCCTTTGCCGGTTTCGGGCTCGCCGCCTGGACCTTGCTGCCCGACAGCGTCGACTGGGGCGCGGCGCGGAGCGGCGTCCGGGTGGAAGCAATCGCCTTCGGCACCTTCGCGCTCGCCCAGAAGGCCGCGCTGGCGGCAGCGGGATTCGCGATCGGCGCGATCTACCAGGCGAGCGGCTTCGTCGCCGGGGCGCCACAGGGGGCAAACAGCATCGCGGCGATCCGCTGGCTGATGCTGGCGGGGCCGGCGGTGCTGTTGCTTGGCGCGCTGGCGGCGGTGCTAGCGCTGCCGCTCAGACGGGGTTCGCTGACTTAGCGCATCCTCCCCCGCCAGGGCCCTGGCGGGGGAGGATACGCTAATGCCGGGCCGTGGCGATCAGACCAGTTCGAAGCTGCCGGACACGCCTTCCGCCTCCGCAGACGGCGCGATCCAGAGTTGGAACTTGCCCGGCTCCACCGTCGGCTTCAGCGCCTGGCCGATGAACAGCAGGTCGGCGCGGGTGAGCGTGAACTGCACCTGCTTGCGCTCGCCAGGCTTGAGCGAAACGCGGCGGAAGCCCTTCAGCTCGCGCACCGGACGGGTGATGCTGGCGGCGACGTCGCGGATGTAAAGTTGCGCCACTTCCTCGGCCGTCCGCGCGCCGCTGTTGGTGATGGTCGCCGAGACGACGAGCTTGCCGTCTCCCGTCAGCTTGCCGCCGCCGAGATCGAGGTCGCTATATGCGATCTCGCCATAGGTCAGCCCGTGGCCGAACGGGTACAGCGCCTGGTTCGGAAACTCGCGATAATGCGTCTTATACTCCTGCAGCGGACCCGCGGGGTTGGGCCGCCCGGTTGGCTTGTGGTCGTAGTGATAAGGCGACTGGCCGGTCGCCTGCGGGAACGACACCGGCAACCGCGCCGAGGGGCCGACCAGACCGAAGAGGACGTCGGCGATCGCTGGCCCGTCCTGCGAGCCGAGGAACCAGGTGACGAGGATCGCGGGCGCGTTGCGCACCGCACCCTCCAGCGCCAGCGCGCGACCGTTGCGGAGCAGCACCACCATGGGCTTGCCGGTCGCCGCCACGGCTTCGGCCAGCGCCATCTGCGCCGGCGGCACGACGATGGCCGAGCGCGACTGCGCCTCGCCGGACATGCGGGCGTGCTCGCCGATCGCCAGCACCACCACGTCCGCCGCACGCGCCGCCGCGACCGCCGCCTCGATCCCGCCCGGGATCGCCCCCTCCAGCCCGGCGCCTTGGGTGACGCTGACCAGCGCGGGATCCTGCACCAGCGCCTTCACGCCGGTCGCTAGGTCGACGGCTTCGGCATCGGTGCCATAGACATTCCACGGGCCGATCTGGTCGTGGAGCCCGCCGGCAAACGGACCGATCAGCGCGATCTTCCTGCCCGCACGCGGCAGCGGCAGCAATTGCCCCTCGTTCTTGAGCAGCACGACCGAACGCGCCCCTGCCTCGCGGGCCAGCGCCAGATGCTCGCGGGTGCGGACCCGCGCCTTTTCGCGCGCGGGATCGATGCGGCGGAACGGATCGTCGAACAGGCCCAGCTGCACCTTCAGTGCCAGCACCCGCCGCACCGCTTCGTCGAGCCGCGCCATCGGCACCTCGCCCTTGGCGACGAGATCCGGCAGGTGTTTGATGTAGAAGCCGCTCTGCATGCTCATGTCGACGCCGGCCATAAAGGCCAGCTTGGTCGCCTCGCGCGCATCGGCGGCGAAGCCGTGCGCGATCAGCTCCTCGTCGGCAGTGTAGTCGGAGACGACCAGCCCGTCGAAGCCCCACTCCCGGCGCAGCACGTCGTTCAGCAGCCAGGGATTGGCCGTGGCGGGCACGCCCGAAAGCTCGTTGAACGAAGCCATCACCGTCGGCGCGCCCGCAGCCAATGCCGCCTGGAAGGGCGGGAAATAGGTCTCGCGCAAGGTGCGCTCGGAGATGTCGACGGTGCTGTAGTCGAGCCCGCCTTCGGCCGCGCCATAGGCGGCGAAATGCTTGGCGCATGCCGCCACGGCGTCCGCTGCAACCAGGCCGTGCGCGCCCTGGAAGCCGCGCACGCGCGCCGCTGCCATCAGCTTGCCCAGCAGCACGTCCTCCCCGGCGCCCTCGACGCTGCGGCCCCAGCGCGCGTCGCGGGTGATGTCGACCATCGGCGCGAAGGTCCAGTCGATGCCGGAGGCCGCCGCCTCCACCGCCGCGACACGCGCTGTGCGCTCGGCAAGGTCCGGATCGAAGCTGGCGGCCTCGCCCATCGGCACCGGGAAGACGGTGCGGAAGCCGTGGATCACATCGGCGGCGAACAGCAGCGGGATCTTGAGGCGCGACTCGCGCATCGCCACTGTCTGCATCCGCTTGGCCATCGCCACGCCATTGCCGTTGAACACGCCGGTGAGGCGCCCTGCCCGCACCTCCGCCAACTGGCCATCGAAATTGGACGAAGCTCCCGCCGGGTTGAGCGTCACCGCCGCCCCGCCCGACCAGGCAGCGGCCATCAGGGTCAACTGCCCGGCCTTCTCCTCGACGGTCATTTTGGCGAGCAGCGACTCGACCGCGGCGGGGAGTTTCGCGGCACCCGCCTGGAGCAGCATCGCGCGCGCCGGGCTCGCCGCCCAAGCCGCCGCCGCGCTTGCCCCGATCAACACCGCACGCCTGGAAATCTGGCCGTCCTTCACGCTTTTCCTCCCACAGCGCGGCCATACATCGACCGCCGCATCATCAATCTTGCAACCCGCTATTGCTTCATGTAACCGGTTACATCAAGAGCTTCAGGCAGCCAGCAACAAAACGATCGGCTGCAACCGAACCGCAAGGAGGGGACGAAACCACGCCATGCCGAATCCCACGATCCGTGATGTTGCGCGGGAAGCGTCGGTGTCGGTCGCGTCGGTTTCGCGTGCACTGAACGGCGCCATCAACATCCGCCCCGAACTGCGGGACCACATCCGCGATGTCGCCAATCGGCTCGGCTATGTGCCGCATGCTGGCGCGCGCAATCTGAGCCTTGCCCGTTCCTCGACGATCGGCGTCGTCGTCCCCGATCTGCACGGCGAGTTCTTCTCCGAACTGCTGCGCGGCATGGACCGCCAGGCGTCCGAACTGGGCCTCCACCTGCTGCTGATGGTGATGCATGGCGAGGCCGATCGCGGCGTCACCGCGCTGCATGCGATGCGCGGCCGAGTCGACGGGCTGGTGGTGATGGCGCCGCAGATCAGCTCGGATGAGCTGTTCCACCACCTGCCCCGCGCCATGCCCTCGGTGCTCGTCAACTGCGCGCCGCATGACGGCGTGCGCGCGGAACTCCGCGTCGACAACGTTGCCGGAGCGGTCGCGGTGATCGAGCATCTTGCTGCGAGCGGCTGCCGCCGCATCGTCCATATCGCCGGGCCCGACGACAATATCGACGCGCGGGAACGCTTGCAGGGCACCCGCGAGGCCTGTGCGCGGCTCAGCCTCGACCTGCGCGTACTCGCCGGCGACTTCCTGGAGGATTCCGGCACCGCGGCCATCGCCGCACTGCAGGCCGAGCATGCCGAGTATGACGCGGTGTTCGCCGCCAACGACATGATGGCAGTGGGCGCGCTGATGGCGCTCAAGCGCGCAGGCGTCGCAGTACCCGAACAGGTAGCGGTGGCGGGGTTCGACAACATCCCGCTCACCCGCCTGATTTCGCCGGCGCTCACCACCGCCAGCATCGACATTGCCGAATTCGGCGCGCGCGCCGTGGTGCGCCTCGCCGGAC
>JAPJRE010000168.1 GCA_030824725.1 Sphingomonas sp. | reverse complement strand
GTGAATCAGACCGTCAACGCGACTTCAAGGGCGGGTTTTTCAACACAATCGCCCACTTGCGGACCTTCGCGCAACCGCTCATCCTCGCTGCTATACAACGTCAGGAGGAGAAGAAGGGGGTGGCCGCACTTCGGCAGGTTATCGGCGGGACGGGTGTGATCTGTGGCGCAATATTTGCGGCATCTTATTGGAAACTCATTCACATCAGCCCAGCGCTAGAAAACGATTATATGGTTTGCTTCTGTGCGACGCTCTTTGCCCTGAACGTTGTTGAGCTGTGGGTTGAGAGGAAAACGCGCAGTCGAAAAGCGTAGCGGTCCGGCGGCTTCCCACCAAACTTCGCCATCCGCGAATCTGTGAACAGGCGGCCACCCGTTTGAGGGCCTCCGCTACTCCGCCGCCAGCAGGCTCGTCGCGCCGCCGAGGTCCACCGACACCACCCGGCTGACCCCGCGCTCCACCATCGTCACCCCGAACAGCCGGTGCATCCGCGCCATCGTCGCGGCATTGTGGGTGACGATCAGGTAGCGGGTCGCCGTCTCGCGGGTCATCGCTTCCAGCAGGTCGCAGAAGCGATCCACATTGGCGTCGTCGAGCGGCGCGTCGACTTCGTCGAGCACGCAGATCGGCGAGGGCTTGGTGAGGAACAGCGCGAAGATCAGTGCGACCGCGGTCAGCGCCTGCTCGCCGCCCGAGAGCAGGGTAAGCGACTGCAGCTTCTTGCCCGGCGGCTGGGCGAGGATCTCCAGCCCGGCCTCCAGCGGGTCGTCCGAATCGATGAGGGCGAGATGCGCCTGGCCGCCGTTGAACAGCGTGGTGAACAGCCGGCGGAAATGCTGGTCGACCGCCTCGAACGCGGCGAGCAGGCGCTGCCGCCCCTCGCGGTTGAGCGTGCCGATCGAGCCGCGCAGCCGGTTGACCGCCTGGAGCAGCTCGTCGCGCTCCTTGGCATTGGTGCCGAACGCGGCCTCGATCTCGGCCAGCTCGGTCTCGGCCACGAGGTTGACGGGTCCGAGCCGTTCGCGATCGGTGGTCAGCTTTTCCAGCGCGGCGGATTCGTCTTGCGGGCTTCGCACGCTGTCGGCCTCGAAGTGCAGCCGCGCCGGGAGCAAGGGCGGCGGGCATTCGAAGCGTTCGCCGGAGAGGCGGCCCATCTCCACCCGGCGCACGTCCTGATTCTCGGCGCGGGCAGCGGCGCCGGCACGGCGCTCGCGGGCTTCGGAGAGCGACTCGCTTGCCGCGCGCAGTGCCGCCTCGGTGGTGCGTAGCCGGGCGTCGGCCTCGCGCTCGGCGACCTGGGCGGCGGCGGATTCCTGCTGCATCCACGTATCGGCGGCCTCGGCGTCGGCGAGCTGGGCGGCGATCTGCGCGGGGCGGGCGGCGATCGCCTCGCGCTCCTGCGCCAGCGTGGCGGCGCGCTCGTCCATCTCGGCGGAGCGGCGGGTGGCGTCGGCGGCGCGGGCCGACCAGCTCTTGGCCTCGGCACCGGCGGCGGCGAGCCGCTCGCGGGCCTGGGCGAGGTCGCGGTCGAGGCTCGCGCGTTCGGCGCGGGCGCTGGCCACCGCGGCGCGAGCATGGTCTGCCTCGCGGGAGAGCGCAGCGACCTTGGCGCGAGTCTCCGCCCCGTCGGGCAGCGCAGCCTTGGCCGCCTCGGCGCGGGCGAACTCGGCGGCAGCTTCCTCGGCCTCGGCGGCGATGCGGGCGCGGCGGGTTTCGAGATCGGCGCGCTGCGCCTCCAGCCGTTCGAGCTGGTTGGCGGCATGATCCTCTGCGCGGGTCGCCTCGCGGGCGGCGAGATCGGCCTGGTCGAGCCGCTTGCGGTTCTCTGCGGCGCTGCGGCGCGCCTCGGCGATGCTGGCCTCGATCCGGCTGAGCTCGGCTGCGGCGGCTTCCAGCGCCGCCTGTGCCGCGGGGCGGGCCTGTTCCAGCGCGGCGAGGCGGTTGACCCGTTCCAGCCGCTCGGCTGCCGCCGCGCCGCCCGAGCGCGCGCGATAGCCGTCCCAGCGGCGCAGCACGCCCTGCAGCGTCACCAGCCGCTGGCCGACCGCGAGCGGCTGGCCGCCATCCGCCTCGCACACCAGTACCTGCGCCAGCCGCCGGGCGAGCGCAGGCGGGGCGGTGACGTGCTCGGCCAGCCGCGTCGTGCCGGGCGGAGGCGCGGGATCGGTCGGCAGCGCATCGGCGCCGGCCCAATGGCGTTCGGCGCCCGCATCCAGCCCGGCTTCGAGATCGTCCCCCAGCGCGGCGGCGAGCGCGCGCTCATAGCCCGCGGCGACGGTCACCCGGTCGAGCAGCCGGTCCTTGCCCGAGGGCCTGGTCGCCTTGGCGAGCGCCGTTGCCTCGCTGTCGATCTGGGCGAGTTCGGCATGTGCCGCCGCACGCGCGGCCTGGGCGGCGTTGCGGGCCTCGATCGCGGCGCGCTCTTCGGCATCGGCGCGGGTGAGGGCTTCGCGGGCGGCTTCGGCCTGGCGCTGCGCCTCCGCCCGCGCTTCGCTCGCGCGCTGCCGCTCGGCATGGAGCGGTGCGGCATCGCCGAGCGCGCGGGCCTCGGCCTCGATCCGCACCTGGTCGCGCTGGCTGCGCTCCACCCGGCCGCGCGCAGCGGACAGCGCGGCATCGGCGACGCGCACCTCGGCGGCTTCGCTCGCCTGCTGCGCCAGCGCCTGCGACAGCGCGACTTCGGCATCGCGGGCGGCGCGTTCGGTATCGGCCAGTGCTGTGTCGAGCAGCGGCATGCGCGCGGCGGTCTCGGCGATCCGCGCCTCCAGCGTCGCCTGTTCCGCGGTCAGCCGCGCGATCGCCTCGGCGGCATCGCGCGCGAGCGCGGCTTCGCGCGCACGATCGGTCTCCAGCCGCCGGCTCGCCTCGGCCAGCTCGGCGATCCGCCGCTCGACGCCGTGGCGCGCGCTGCGCAGCGTCTGCAGCCGGTGCTGGGCGTCGCTGGCGGCATCGCGGAGCCGCAGCGCCTCGGCGCGGAGCGTGCCGACCGCCTCGGCCGCCGCCATCTGCGCGGCCTCGGCCTCGGCCTGGGCGGCGGTGCGCTCGGCGACCAGCGACTCGGCGTCGGCGGCTTCCTTGCGCGCGATATCGGCGGCCAGCGCCGCGTCGCGCCAGCGGGCGAAGATCATCCGCGCCTCGGCGACGCGGATGCGGTCGGAAAGCTCGCGATAGCGCTCGGCCTGCCGCGCCTGGCGTTTCAGGGCAGCGGCGCGCTGCTCCTGCTCGCCGATCAGCTCGTCGAGCCTGGTGAGGTTGGTCTCGGTCGCGCGCAGCTTCTGCTCGGCGTCGCGACGGCGGACATGGAGACCGGCGATGCCTGCGGCCTCCTCCAGCATCGCGCGGCGCTCGCCCGGCTTGGCGGCGATGATCGCGCCGATCCGCCCCTGGCTGACCAGCGCAGGCGAATGCGCGCCGGTCGCGGCGTCTGCGAAGGCGAGCGCCACGTCCTTGGCGCGCACGTCGCGGCCGTTGATGCGATAGGCGGATCCGGCGCCGCGCTCGATGCGGCGGATGATCTCCAGCTCGTCCTGCTGGTCGTCGAGGTCCGCGACCACCGCCACTTCGGCGAAGTCGCGCTGCGGCCGCGTCGCGGTGCCGGCGAAGATCACGTCTTCCATGCCGGCGCCGCGCATCGACTTGGCGCTGGTCTCGCCCATCACCCAGCGCAGCGCTTCGAGCAGGTTGGACTTGCCGCAGCCATTGGGGCCGACGATTCCCGTCAGCCCCGGTTCGATCCGCAGATCGGCCGGGTCGACGAAGCTCTTGAAGCCCGTCAGCCGCAGCCGCTTTA
This sequence comes from Sphingomonas sp., assembly GCA_030824725.1. Taxonomy (GTDB): domain Bacteria; phylum Pseudomonadota; class Alphaproteobacteria; order Sphingomonadales; family Sphingomonadaceae; genus Sphingomonas. The sequence goes on along the minus strand of JAPJRE010000168.1, from coordinate 4,539 downwards.
TCTGCATGGGATGTCGGCGATCAGCGTGCGCCGGCCTTCTGGAGCAGCGGCTCCAGATCGGCCCAGGTGTTCACGTCGGTCTTCTGGCCGTTGATGAAGAAGGTCGGGGTCGAGTTCACGCCGTAGACGTTGGCGCCATCGGCATTGACCTTGGCGATCGTCTCGATCTGCTTCTGGTCGGCGAGGCAGGCCTTGGCCTGCGCCTCGGGCAGGCCGCGCTGCTTCATATAGTCGACCATGCCCAGCGCCTGGGCGAAGCCGGCCGCGGCCTGGGGCGGCGGCATCTGCTGAATCTGGTCGAGCACCTGCAGGTTGGTCTGCTGGAGCGCCATGATCTTCTGGTTGAACGCGTCCGTGCCGGCATAGATCTGGTCCAGCATCGGGAAGAAGGCGTCGGTGGGCACGCACTGGTTCAGCAGCGCGAGTGCGAGGTCGGGGGCGCCGTGGATCAGGAAGTCGCGATATTCATAGCTGACCTTGCCGGTCGCGATGTACTTCTCGCGCAGCGGGCCGACGCCGGTGGTGCCGAACTGGGCGCAGAACGGGCACATGCGCGAGCCATATTCGACCAGCTTGATCGGCGCGTTGGGATTGCCCTGGCGGAAGCCGTTGTCCTTGGTCTTCTCGACCACATCGGTCCACTGCTTGCCGGCGGGTGCCGGAACACCGGCGACGGGCGCCGACGCCTGAACGGGCGCGCTGCCGTTGCCGCCGGCGGCCTTGTCGCCGCCGTTGCAGGCGGCGAGCGCCAGGAGGGGAAGAAGCGCGAGGGCGAAACGCATGGAAGTCTCCGGGTTACGAAAGGGTCAGGCGCCGGCGGCGCGCAGTTCGGGCTCGAGATAGGGCCAGCTATAGGCGCGGACCTTGCGGCCGTTGACGAAGAAGCTCGGCGTGCCGTCCACCTTGTAGAGGTTCGCGCCGTCGGCTTGGGTCTTGGCGATGCGGGCGATCGCCTTGGGATCGGCGAGGCACTGGCGCGCCTTGGCCTCGGGCAGGCCTTGCGTATTGAGGAAGGCGATCATGCCCATGGCCTCGGCGAAGCGCGTCGCCATCTGCGGCGGCGGCAGCTTCTGCCAGGCTTCGATCATCGCGGGGGTCTTGCTCAGCGCGATCAGCCTTTCTTCGAACCGGGGCTGATTGGCGTAGATCGCATCGAGCACCGGGAAGAAGCGCTGGACGCCGACGCACTGGTTGAGCAGCGCCAGCGCCAGATCGGGCGCGCCGTGCACCAGATAGTCGCGATACTCGTAGCTGACCTTGCCGGTGGCGATGAACTGGTCGCGCAGCGGCTTCATGCCCTCGGTGGCGAAGCGACCGCAGGTCGGGCAGGTACGCGAGCCATATTCGACCAACTTCACGGCCGCGTTAGGGTTGCCCTGGCGATAGCCGCCCTCGGGCGTCGCCACCACGGTGGTCAGCCAGTTGGCTTGCGGGGCGGGGGCGGCGCCGAGCGCGAAGAGCGGCACCAGCGCGAGCATCAGGGTGAGGAGTCGCTGCATCATCTCAATCGATCCGGCCGAATACCGGGGTTTCGTCCTGCGCCGCGACGCCTGCCGCGAGCGATTCGAGCACCGCGCGCAGCTCCGGATCGGCGATGCCGCGCAGGCTGTCGCCCATCGCTTCCGACAGCGGCTTGAGGCTGGGCGGCGGCGCGGGCTTGGCCTTGGGCGCGCGCAGGTCGCCGTGGCGGATCGCCAGCTTGGCGACGGCGGGATAGCCGAAGAAGCGGTTCACCCGCTCGATGATCTCGGGTGCGATATGCTGCATCATCGGCGCGAACGCACCCGAGACGGTGAGCGCCAGCACGCCTTCCTCGCGCTTGCCGCGCGGGAAGCGAATCGATTCGGGTGCGGAGACGCGGGCATAGCGCTCGCCGACGATCTCGCCCCAGCGGCTGACCACGGCGGACTGGACGAAGCCGAACTTGCGGAACGCTGCGCCGCCCACATCCGGCAGCAGCTCGGACACCGCACGGACGCGGTTCGAGCGCTGCGGCTCGGGGCGCGGCTGGCGCGTAGTGGCACGGGGGGGCTTCGTCATACTGGGTCCCCCATGCCATAGGCGGGGCGTGCCCGACAACGCTCCTGAATCGATCGCCCCCGCGCTTCTCGCCTGGTACGATGCCAATGCCCGCCGCCTGCCCTGGCGCGCGCCGCCCGGTACCGATGCCACGGAGCCTTACCGGGTGTGGCTTTCCGAGGTGATGCTGCAGCAGACGCAGGTCGCGACGGTCATCCCGTACTTCGAGAAATTCACGTCGCGCTGGCCGAGCTTCGCAGCGATGGCGGCGGCCGAGGATGCCGATGTGATGGCCGCCTGGGCGGGGCTCGGCTATTATGCCCGGGCCCGCAACATGCTCGCCTGCGCCCGCGAAGTCGCGCGATTGGGCGAGTTGCCGGACACCGAGGCGGGGCTGCGTGCGCTTCCCGGCATCGGCGACTATACCGCCGCCGCGATCGCCGCGATCGCGTTCGGGCGGCGGGCGGTGGTGGTCGACGCCAATGTCGAGCGTGTGGTGACGCGGCTGTTCGCGCTGGCCGATCCGCTGCCGGGATCGCGCCCGACGATCCGCCGGCTGACCGACACGATCACGCCGGATGCCCGCGCCGGCGATTTCGCCCAGGCGATGATGGACCTCGGCAGCGGCATCTGCACGGCGCGTGCGCCGAAATGCCTGCTCTGCCCGATCGCCTTCGGCTGCACCGCGCGGACACAGGGCGATCCCGAGACCTATCCGGTCAAGGCAAAGAAGGCGCCCAAGCCGCAGCGCCACGGCACGATGTTCTGGCTGGAGCGCGACGATGCCGTGCTGCTGGTCCGCCGCCCGGACAAGGGGCTGCTCGGCGGCATGCGGGCGCTGCCCACCGGGCCTTGGGGCGAGTCGCCGCCGGGCGTCGTCGACGCCCCCGCCGCTGCCCACTGGCGGATGTTGAACGAAACCGTCCGTCACGGCTTCACCCATTTCGATCTCGAGGTGGCGCTTGCGACTGCAACAATCCCTCGCCATGCAAGCGCACCCCCCGGCGAGTGGTGGCCGATCGCCGACATCGAGTCGGCCGGTCTGCCTACCGTCTTCGCCAAGGCGGCAAAAGCAATACGGAGACTGCGATGACGGCCAAGCGAGTGTTCGGACTTTTCGGGGCGGCACTGCTGCTCCAGGCGCCTGTGGTGCAGGCCCAGACGGCCCCCAGCCAGGTCCAGAGCTTCGCGCGCCAGACCGTCGCCTCGGGCAAGGTGCCCGGCATCGTCGTCGCCTATGCCAAGGGCCAGGCGCCGACGACGATCGTCGCCGACGGCCGCATGTCCGACGAGCCGACGTCGCCCAAGGTCAATGGCGACACGCTGTGGCGGGTCTATTCGATGACCAAGCCGATCACCGGCATCGCGGCGATGATCCTGATCGAGGAAGGCAAGCTCAAGCTCGACCAGCCGATCAGCGACTTCATTCCGGCGTTCAAGGACATGAAGGTGCTGGTCGATCCGAACAAGGACCTGACAAGCCGCCCCGCGACCAGGCCGATCACGGTGCGCAACCTGCTCACCCACACAGCGGGGCTCGGCTACAACATCATCACCAAGGGGCCGCTGCTCAACGAGTATAACCGCCTCGGCATCAATCCGGCCCAGGTGAGCGATTCGTTCGAGGCGACAGCGCGGCCGGCGCGCCCCGCGACGCTGGAGGAGTTCGCCAACCGCACCGCGACGCTGCCGCTGATCGCCGAGCCCGGCGCCAAGTTCAGCTATTCAATCGGTCTCGACGTGCTCGGCCGCGTGATCGAGGTGGCGAGCGGGATGCCGTTCGACAGCTTCGTCAACACGCGCATCCTTGCCCCTCTCAAGATGACTTCCAGCTACTGGACGGTGCCGGCCGGCGAAGCGGGGCGGCTTGCGACCGAATATGCGATCGCGGGGGGCAACCGCCTGCCGATCGATCCGGGCGCGACCTCGGTCTATCTCAAGAAGCCGAGCTTCCCCTATGGCGGCGCGGGCCTCGCGATGTCGGCGCGCGACTATGATCGCTTCCTCCACATGCTGCAGAATGGCGGCACGCTGGACGGCGTGCGCATCCTGAAGCCCGAGACGGCGGCGCTCGCCATGTCCGACCTGCTGCCGGCGGGCGTCGACAAGACGATGCTTGCGGTGATGGCGCGCGACACCGGCGTGCCGATGGGCTTCGGCGCGGGCGGATCGGTGTTCCTCGCCGACCAGCCGGGCGGCGCGGGGAAGGGCACCTTCGGCTGGTCGGGTGCTGCCGGCACCTTCGCCTGGGTGGATCCCAAGAACCAGGTGCGCGCGACGATGATGGTCAACATCCTGCTTGCCGAACTCGGCCTAAAGGTCCCGGTGCGCGCGGCCGTCTACGCCGATCTGAACAAGTGATCGCCCCCGGCTTTACCGGCGGCACGCTCGACCGCGACGACCGGGTCCGCCACGCGCCCGAACTGCTGGCGGCGGCGCTCGCCGATCCGCGCGCGCGTCTGCTGGTGATGGACGGGCTGGTGCCGACGCTGGATGGCGACGGGCGGCTGGTCTGGACCT
>JAPJRE010000167.1 GCA_030824725.1 Sphingomonas sp. | reverse complement strand
GCGCGCCCCGCCCGCAAGCGGGAGGGGAGCGCAGAAGGACGGGTCTGGAGGCTTTTACCCCTCCATCGCCTCGAGTTCCTTGCCCTTGGTTTCCTTGATGAACTTCAGGACAGGAAGAAGCTGACCGCCGCGCAGACGGCGTAGAAGGTGTAGCTGGCGGCCAGGCCGAGCTTGGAGGCCATCACCGGGAAGCTCTGCGCGATCAGATAGTTGGCGAACCACTGCGCGAAGCCGCACACGGCGAGCGCCGAGCCGCGGATCTGGTTCGGGAACATCTCGCCGAGCATCACCCACATCACCGGGCCCCAGCTGATGTTGAAGAAGATCACGTAGAGATTGGCGGCGACCACGGCGAGCTTGCCCAGCTCGGGCGAGAGCACCAGCTTGCCGGTTGCGTCGAGCGTGCCATGGCCGAAGGCATAGACCAGCACGAACAGCGTCACGGCCATGCCCGCCGAGCCGATCAGCAGCAGCGGCTTGCGGCCGATCTTGTCGACCAGGCCGATGGTGACGAGGCAGGCGGCGATCGAGACCGCGCCGGAGACGATGTTGATCAGCAGCGAGTCCGCTTCGGTGAAGCCGGCCAGCTGCCACAGCGTCGAGCCGTAATAGAAGATCACGTTGATGCCGACGAGCTGCTGGAACACCGCGATCACCAGGCCCGCCCACAGGATCGGGCGGATGCCGCCGGTGCGCGGATCGATCAGGTCGCGGAAGCTCGGGCGGTGATCGGCGCTGAAGCTCGCGCGGATCTCCTCCAGCTTGGTGCGCGCGGTGTTCGGGCCGAACAGGTCGGTCAGCACCTTGGTCGCTTCCTCGATACGGCCCTTGGCGACCAGGTAGCGCGGGCTCTCCGGAATGAAGAACAGCGCGACCAGGAACACCGCGGCCGGGATTGCCTGCATCAGGTACATCCAGCGCCACGCTTCGAGCCCGCCCCAGAAGGGTTCGGTCGAGGCGCCGGCGGCGGCGGCCAGGTAATAGTTGACCACGAACGCGGCGGTGAGGCCGGAAATGATCATGATCTGCTGCACCGTCGTCATCCGGCCGCGAATGTTCGCGGGCGCGACTTCGGAGATATAGGCGGGCGACAGCACCGATGCGGCGCCGACCGCGATGCCGCCGGCGATACGGGCGACGACGAACACGCCGTGCAGATGCGCGAAGCCCTGCGCCAGCGCGCCGACGAGGAAGATGAAGGCGGCGAGCCGCATCACGTTGCGACGGCCGATCGCGTCGGCCAGCGTACCGGCGAAGAAGGCGCCGATGAAGCAGCCGATCAGCAGCGAGCCGACGGTGAAGCCGAGGCCCGCCTCGTCGAGCTGGAACGCGGCCTGCAGGCCCGGCTGGGTGCCGTTCACCGCGCCGCTGTCATATCCGAAAAGCAATCCGCCGATCGTGGCTACGGCCACGATGGCGCCGATCAGGCCGATATTGGCCTTCTCCGCTGTCTGATTCATCCGATCCCTCTCCTAGTCACCCCGGAATGTGGTGCGATTTGTTAGCGGTAACGCTGGCCCGTGCAACCAGGAAAAGCAAGTCGGGAGGCGCGAGCGCGCAACTTTCCGCCAACGTTGTCCTATCGCCGGGGTGGCGGCGCGCAGGATTCGCGCACGATCAGCTGATGTGCAAGCACTTGTTCGGTCTGTTCGTTCTGCCCGCCGGGGCGCAGCTCGTCGAGCAGCATGGTCAGCGCCGCCTCGGCCATCGCCGCGATTGGCTGGCGGACGGTGGTGAGCTCGGGCCACATGGTGGTGGCCAGCGCGGTATCGTCGAATCCGACGACGCTCAGGTCCTGCGGCACGTGCATGCCACGCCGATGCGCCACGCCCACCGCCGCCGCGGCCATGTCGTCGTTGCTGGCGAAGATCGCGGTCGGCGGCTGGGGCAGGTCGAGCAGCGCCTCGCAGGCGACGATGCCGGAGCGGAAGGTGAAATAGCCCTGCTCGACAGGCATCGCGGCGAGATCCAGCCCCGCCTCCTCGATCGCGGCGCAGAAGCCCCGGTAGCGCTCGGCGCTGGAGGTCTGGTTGGGGTTGCCGCGGATGAAGCCGATCTGGCGATGCCCCATGTCGATCAGGTGCTTGGTCATCGCGCAGGCGGCGGCGAAATCGTCGATGCGGACGTTCAGGCTGCCGTCGGGCGGCAGGCCCATCGCCACCGACACCCAGGGGATGCCCGCCGCGTCCAGCTCGTCGCGCACCGCGGTAACTTCGGAGAGCGGCGGCGGCAGGATCACGCCCTGGACGTGCGTCTGGACGAAGCCGCGGGTGGCCTCCGCCTGTTCCTCGGCGCGCTCGCCCTCGCACGCTTCCAGCACGAGGTGGCAGCCCGCGCGCCGCGCGGCAGCCAGCGCACCGATCAGGAACTGCGAGAGATAGGCGGCGGACGGGTTGGAGTAGAGCAGCCCGATCTGGGTCGCTTCCCCTGCGGCCAGGCTGCGCGCGGCGCTGTTCGGCGAATAGTTGAGCTTGGCGATCGCGGCGAGCACCGCCTCGCGAGTCGCTTCGCGCACATTGGTGCCGCCGTTGACGACGCGCGACACGGTCATGGCGGATACGCCTGCCTCGCGGGCCACGTCCTGTACGGTGATGCTGCCCCGGCTGCGCCGGCTTGGTTTGGTCATCCCCCCTCCTGCACGAACGCTTAAGTGCGCGCTATCACGATTGCAATCGTTCGCGTGCCCTTACCCCGCGCCGGTTGACCGGCGTCGTTACGCCCCCTTATAGCTGATAGCGCTACCAACATGGCAAGAGGCGACCGCACGATTGTCGCCGGCCTTCAGGGAGAGGAACATGCGCTCATTCCGTCGCGTCGCCGCGCTTGCCATCGCTGCGAGCGCTCTGACCCCCTTCGTCGCCGCGCAGCCCGCCGCCGCCCAGACCGAACGCGCGGGCAAGCCGCTGTACAAGGATGCGAGCCAGCCGGTCGAGGCGCGCGTCGACGACCTCCTCGCCCGCATGACGCTCGAGGAGAAGGTCCAGCAGCTCCAGGCGCTGTGGCTCAACAAGGGGCTGCTTCAGGACGCCAAGGGCGAGTTCGACCCCGTCAAGGCGAGCGCCAACTTCCCCAACGGCCTGGGCATGATTTCGCGCCCCTATGACCGCCGCGGCGTCGTCGCAGGGCAGGGGGACGCGGCCGGCGCGGTGGCCGGTGCGGTCAATCGCAGCCCGGAAGAAACCGCGCGCTATGTCTATGCCGCGCAGAAATGGGCGATGGAGAAGACCCGGCTCGGCATCCCGATGCTGATGCACGAGGAAGCGCTCCACGGCCTGGTCGCGCCCGGCGCCACCAGCTTCCCCCAGTCGATCGGCCTCGCCAGCAGCTTCAACCCGAAGCTGGTCGAGAACATCTTCTCGATGGCCGCAAGGGAAGCGCGGGCGCGCGGCGCCAACCTCGTCCTCGCCCCGGTGGTCGACGTCGCACGCGACCCGCGCTGGGGCCGCATCGAGGAAACCTATGGCGAGGACCCGTATCTCGTAACGCAAATGGGCCTGGCCGCGATCCGCGGCTTCCAGGGCACCACGCTGCCGCTCAAGTCCGACAAGGTGTTCATCACCCTCAAGCACATGACCGGCCATGGCCAGCCCGAGAACGGCACCAATGTCGGCCCCGCCTCGCTCGGCGAGCGGACGCTGCGCGAGGATTTCTTCCCGCCCTTCGAGCAGGCGGTGAAGACGCTGCCGGTGATGTCGGTAATGGCCAGCTATAACGAGATCGACGGCATCCCCAGCCATGCCAACAAGTGGCTGCTGACCGACGTGCTGCGCGGCGAATGGGGCTTCCAGGGCGCCGTGGTCAGCGACTATTTCGCGATCCGCGAGCTGATCACCCGCCACCACATGTTCAAGGACCCCAAGGACGCGGCCCAGCGCGCGCTCGACGCGGGCGTGGACGTGGAAACGCCGGACGGCGAGGCGTTCACCCACCTCGTCCAGCTCGTCAAGGAAGGCCGGGTCAGCCAAGGCGAGATCGACAATGCCGTGCGCCGCGTGCTGCGGATGAAGTTCGAGGGCGGGCTGTTCGAGAACCCCTATCCCGAGGTGAAGCTGGCGGCGGCGCGCACCAACACGCCGGAAGCCATCGCCCTGTCCCGCCAGGCGGCGCGCGAATCGATCGTGCTGCTGAAGAATGCCCAGGGCCTGCTGCCGCTCGACGCCAAGGGCATCAAGCGCATGGCGGTGATCGGCACCCACGCCAAGGACACCCCGATCGGCGGCTATTCGGACCTGCCCAACCATGTCGTCAGCGTGCTCGAGGGCATGCAGGCCGAGGGCAAGGGCAAGTTCGCGGTCGACTATGCCGAGGGCGTGCGCATCACCGACCATCGCGAATGGTCGAAGGACGAGGTGAAGGAAGTCCCCGCATCGGTGAACGACCAGCTCCGCGCCCAGGCGCTGGAGACGGCGAAGAATGCCGATGTCGTCGTGCTGGTGCTCGGCGGCAACGAGGCGGTGAGCCGCGAGGCCTGGGCCGACAACCATCTCGGCGACAGCGAGACGCTCGACCTGCCGGGGCCGCAGGACCAGCTCGCCAAGGAGCTGATCGCGCTCGGCAAGCCGGTCGTGGTGATCCTGCTCAACGGCCGCCCCTATGCGGTGAACTATCTGGCGGAGAAGGCACCGGCGCTGATCGAGGGCTGGTATCTCGGCGAGCAGACCGGCACCGCGCTCGCCGACGTGGTGTTCGGGCGGTACAATCCGGGCGGCAAGCTGCCGGTCTCGGTGGCGCGCAATGTCGGCCAGCTGCCGATCTACTACAACAAGAAGCCGAGCGCGCGGCGCGGCTATCTGTTCGGCGACACCAGCCCGCTCTACCCGTTCGGCTATGGCCTGAGCTACACGAGCTTCGACATCGCGCCGCCGCGCCTGGCCGCGCCGACGATCGGCATCGCCGACAAGGCGAGCGTCGAGGTGGACGTGACCAACACCGGCAAGGTCGCCGGGGACGAGGTGGTCCAGCTCTATGTGCATGACGACGAGGCATCGGTGACGCGGCCGGTGATCGAGCTCAAGCGCTTCGAGCGAGTGACGCTCAAGCCGGGCGAGAAGAAGACCGTGCGCTTCGAGCTGACCCCGGACGATCTGGCGCTGTGGAACGGCCAGATGCGCCATGTCGTGGAGCCGGGGACCTTCACCCTCTCCTCGGGGCCGAACTCGGCGACGCTCAAGAGCACGACGCTGACGGTCCGCTGAGCGGCCGCACGCCCCAAAAGGAAAAGCCCCGCATCGTCGCCGATGCGGGGCTTCCTGGAAGCGAGGCGCAAATACGCGCGCCCCGTATCCTGGGTCGCTCAGAAGCGGTAGCCGAGGCCGGCCAGCACCTGGTGGCGCTCCACGCCCTGCGAGGCGTTGGTGTAGCGATACTCGACCTTGCCGAAATAGTGGCCGAAGGTCCGCTCCACGCCCGCACCGAGGCGGATGCCGTCCAGATTCTCGGCGTCGCGCAGGTTGCCCTGGCGGGCGATCACGCGGCTGTTGTCATAGCCGACCTTGCCGTACAGCAGGGTGTTCGGCAGCACGACATAGCCGACGCGCGCACCGGCGTAGAGGTCGCGGCCGCCCTTCACCTGCGCGGTGCCGAGGGTCTTCTTGGTGGTGGTGCCGGTGATTTCGCCATCGACGCCGACGACGAAGTTGCCGCGCTGCAGGTCATAGCCCGCTGCGCCACCATAGACGAAGCCCGACGCGTCCGGACCCTTGGTCTCGATCCGATCCCAGCCGCCGACGACTTCGACGCGCGGACCCTGGAAGGTCGCGTCCTGCGCCAGGGCGGGGGTTGCGGAGGCCATGAGGGCGAGCGCCGTCGCTGCGAAAATACGCATGATTAGATACCTTTGGACTTGATACTTGTTATACCCGGATGGCCATCCAGACGCCCCAAATAGGGACGCATCTCGCAAGCGCAATATGACAGTACGTTACGTCTGCGTGTGTTGCGCAAATGCAACAATTGGCCCTTCCGTAGGGGAAGGCAGGCGAAGTTGAAACCCGGTTCAGGTTCGCTTGACCGGGCTGCCCCGGGGGGATTATCGCCGCTCCAAACATTCGGAGGGAATCGTCGATGGACAAGCTCTACCCCAACGCGAACGCAGCGCTGGAAGGGCTGCTGTTCGACGGGATGATGATCTGCGCGGGCGGTTTCGGCCTCTGCGGTATCCCCGAGCGGCTGATCGATGCGATCCAGGCTTCGGGCGTCAAGGACCTCACCATCGCCTCGAACAATGCCGGTATCGATAACGAGGGCCTGGGCAAGCTGCTGCGCAGCCGCCAGGTGAAGAAGATGATCTCCTCCTATGTCGGCGAGAACAAGGAGTTCGAGCGGCAATATCTCTCCGGCGAACTGGAGGTGGAATTCTGCCCGCAGGGGACCCTGGCCGAGCGCTGCCGGGCCGGAGGTGCTGGCATCCCCGGCTTCTACACCAAGACCGGTGTCGGCACGAAGGTGGCCGAGGGCAAGGAAGTGAAGGTGTTCGACGGCGAGGAATATATCCTCGAGCGCGGGATCCGTGCCGATATCTCGATCATCAAGGGCTGGAAGGCCGACGAGGCGGGCAACCTGATCTTCCGCAAGACTGCGCGCAACTTCAACCAGCCGATGGCCACGGCCAGCCACCTGTGCATTGCCGAGGTGGAGGAAGTGGTGCCGGTCGGCAGCCTCGATCCCGACCAGATCCACCTGCCGGGCATCTATGTGAAGCGGCTGGTCGTCGGCGCGCCCTACGACAAGAAGATCGAGTTCCGCACCGTCCGTCCGCGCGAGGCGGCGTGATCCGGGGCGGGCTGCTGCTGGCAGCCGGGCTGGCATTGTCGGGCTGCGTCGTCGATACCCATGTGGTGCAGGCGCCGCAGGCACCGGCTGCCGCATCCGGCGGCGTGCCGGGCGGCATGCAATATCTCTACGGCTCGGGCGAGGCGGCGGCGCTGAGCGTGCAGGCCTATGCCGCGCTGGTAGACTGGGTCCGGGCGCGCCTGGAACCGGTGCAGGGCGTCGCGCCGCGTAAGTCGGTGGTCTTCGCCCAAGGCGCTTCGCTTGCGGCACCGCGCGTACAGCCCTGCGGCGACAAGCCGCCGGCGGCGGTCTTCGACGTCGACGAGACGATGCTGCTCAACCTCGGCTATGAGGGCGACGATGTGCAGCGTTCGGGCGGCTGGGATTCGGCGCGCTGGGACCGCTGGGAGAAGACCGGCGCGATGAAGGTCGCTGCCGTCCCCGGTGCGCTCGACGCGGTGCAGGCGCTGCGGGCGATGGGCGTCACGGTGATCTTCAACACCAACCGCGCCGCCGCCAATGCCGAGCAGACCGAGGCCGCGCTGACCTTCGCGGGCCTCGGCCCGGCCAAGCATGGCGAGACGCTGTTCCTCAAGGGCGATGTCGACGGCAAGTCCGGCAAGGACGCCCGCCGCAATGCGATCGCCCAGCGCTGGTGCGTGGTGGCGATGGGCGGCGACCAGCTCGGCGACTTCACCGACCTGTTCGCCGGCCTCACCCCGCCCGAGCGGCGCGCGGCGGCGGCGAGCCCGGCGATCGGTTCGATGTGGGGGCGCGGCTGGTTCGTGCTGCCCAACCCCGTCTACGGAACCGGGCTCGGTTCCACCTATGACCAAACCTTCCCGCCGGCGACGCGCTGGACGGATCCGCAGGAGAAGCACTGATGGCCTGGACCCGCGACGACATGGCGGCGCGCGCCGCGAAGGAGCTGCAGGACGGCTTCTACGTCAATCTCGGCATCGGCATCCCGACGCTGGTGGCGAACCATATCCCGGCCGGGGTGGAGGTGACGCTCCAGTCCGAGAACGGCATGCTCGGCATCGGCCCGTTCCCCTATGAGGGCGACGAGGATCCGGACCTGATCAACGCCGGCAAGCAGACGATCAGCGAACTGCCCAGCTCGGTCTATTTCAGCTCGGCGGACAGCTTCGCGATGATCCGCGGCGGCCATATCGACCTGACCGTGCTCGGCGCGATGGAAGTGAGCCAGGCCGGCGACATCGCCAACTGGATGATCCCGGGCAAGATGATCAAGGGCATGGGCGGCGCGATGGACCTGGTCGCCGGCGTGAAGAAGATCATCGTGGTGATGGAGCACAACGCCAAGGACGGCAGCCCCAAGTTCATCCCCGACTGCACGCTGCCGCTTACGGGCAGGAATGTGGTGGACATGATCATCACCGACCTCGCGGTGTTTTCGCGCGTGGACCATGGCTCGCCGTTCCGGCTGGTGGAGCTGGCGCCGGGGGTGACCGCGGAGGAAGTCGCGGCGAAGACCACGGCGCAATACGAGGTCGCGCTCGCAACGGCGTAAGGTACTGATTTTATCCTCCCCCGCCAGG
>JAPJRE010000166.1 GCA_030824725.1 Sphingomonas sp. | reverse complement strand
GCCGCACCCCCTGCCGCCACCGCGCAGCCTGCTGCCAAAGTCGCCGACCCCACGCTCGATGCGGCCGGCAAGCCGCTGCACCAGGCGGTGCCGGGAGTCGGCGAGCCGATCGACAAGGCCATCTCGCTGCAGCAGCAGGTGACCCCCACCGGCGAAGACGCGCATGATTTCCACAACCACATCCTGCTGCCGCTGATCACGATCATCTCGATCTTCGTGCTGCTGCTGCTGGTATGGGTGATCATCCGCTACCGCCGGGCGGCCAATCCCACGCCCTCGCGCACCAGCCACAACACCGCGATCGAGATCGTCTGGACGCTGGCGCCGGTGCTGATCCTGGTCGCGATCGCGATCCCCTCGATCAAGCTGCTCGCCGCGCAGTTCAAGCCCGCGCCGAAGAACGCAGTGACGCTCAAGGCGATCGGCAACCAGTGGTTCTGGTCGTACGAATATCCGGATAACGGCAACATCCAGCTGACCGCCAACATGCTCAAGGAAGAGGGACAGGTCGGCAAGGATCAGCGCTATCGCTCCGATGCCGACGGCCCCCGCCTGCTCGCCACCGACCAGCGCGTGGTGCTGCCGGTCGGCGTCCCGATTCGGCTCGTGACGACCGCGACCGACGTGATCCATAGCTGGGCGGTCCCCGCCTTCTGGATCAAGCTCGACGCGATCCCCGGGCGCCTCAACGAGACGAGCTTCATCATCCAGAAGGAAGGCGTGTATTTCGGCCAGTGCTCCGAACTGTGCGGCGCGCGCCACGCCTATATGCCGATCGCCGTCGAGGCGGTGAGCCCGGCCAAGTTCGCGCAATGGGTCGCCTCGAAGGGCGGCACCATGCCGGGCGCCGCGGCCGAACCGGCGAGCACCACCGCCATGGGCAACGACGCGACCGACGCCACCGCCAATGGTGCCGTGGAAGCCGCCCCGACCGTCGACGCCACCGCCACGCCGGCACCGTCCAACCAGCCTGCGACCGCGAACCCCGCCGGCGCCGGCAACACGGGCAACTGAGCCATGACCGATACCGCGCTCCCCTATGCCGCCGCACACGACCATGCGCATGGCGACCATGACGCCGATCACAAGCCCGGCTTCTTCGCCCGCTGGTTCATGTCCACAAACCACAAGGACATCGGCACGCTCTACCTGATCTTCGCGATCTTCGCGGGGATCATCGGCGGCGCGATCTCGGGCATCATGCGCGCCGAGCTGATGCAGCCGGGCATCCAGTATCTGCCCTGGTGGGTCGCCCAGCTGCACGGCGAAGGCACGTTCGACGAGGCGATGCACTTCTGGAACGTGCTGATCACCGCGCACGGCCTAATCATGGTGTTCTTCATGGTGATGCCGGCGATGATCGGCGGGTTCGGCAACTGGTTCGTGCCGATCATGATCGGCGCGCCGGACATGGCCTTCCCGCGGATGAACAACATCTCGTTCTGGCTGACCGTTGCCGGGTTCATCCTGCTGATGCTCTCGCCCTTCGTCGGGGTGGGTGCCGGCACCGGCTGGACGGTCTATGCGCCGCTCTCCACCTATGGCGAGCCGGGGCCGTCGGTCGATTTCGCGATCTTCTCGCTCCATCTCGCGGGCGCGGCGTCGATCCTCGGCGCGATCAACTTCATCACGACGATCTTCAACATGCGCGCGCCGGGCATGACGCTGCACAAGATGCCGCTGTTCGCCTGGTCGGTGCTGGTCACCGCCTTCCTGCTGCTGCTGGCGCTGCCGGTGCTGGCGGCGGCGATTACCATGCTGATTACCGATCGCAACTTCGGCACCGCCTTCTACGATCCGCAGTACGGCGGCGATCCGGTGCTCTACCAGCACCTGTTCTGGTTCTTCGGCCACCCCGAAGTGTACATCATGATCCTGCCGGGCTTCGGCATCATCAGCCACATCATCGCGACGTTCAGCCGCAAGCCGGTGTTCGGCTATCTCGGCATGGCCTATGCGATGGTGGCGATCGGCCTGGTCGGCTTCGTCGTCTGGGCGCACCACATGTTCACCACCGGTCTTTCGGTGCAGGTGAAGATGTACTTCACCGCCGCGACCATGGTGATCGCGGTGCCGACCGGCGTGAAGATCTTCTCCTGGATCGCGACGATGTGGGGCGGATCGATCAGCTTCAAGACCCCGATGGTCTGGGCGATCGGCTTCATCTTCATGTTCACCGTCGGCGGCGTGACCGGCGTCGTTCTCGCCAATGGCGGCGTCGACGACTATATGCAGGACACCTATTACGTCGTCGCCCACTTCCACTATGTACTATCGCTCGGCGCGGTGTTCAGCCTGTTCGCGGGCTTCTACTATTGGTTCCCGAAGATGACGGGGAAGATGTACAGCGAACTGCTCGGCCAGATTCACTTCTGGGTGTTCTTCGCCGGCGTGAACCTGCTGTTCTTCCCGATGCACTTCCTAGGCCTCCAGGGCATGCCACGCCGCATCCCCGACTATACGGACCAGTATGCGTACTGGAACAACACCGCGACGGTCGGTTACATGATCATGGCGGCGGGCATGGCGGTGTTCTTCGTCAACGTGATCTACTCGCTGATCGCCGGCCGGAAGGCGGAAGCCAATCCCTGGGGCGAAGGTGCCACCACGCTCGAATGGACGCTGTCGAGCCCCCCGCCCTTCCACCAGTTCGAGACGCTGCCCAAGATCGACTGATCCGGCCGCAGCCGAACGACCAAGGCCCCGGAGGGAAACCTCCGGGGCTTTTCTTCGGTCAGAACCGCGTCGACGCCGTCAGGCGGAAGCTGCGGGGCGCGCCGGGCGTGGTCCACACATTCGCGTAGGAACTGGCGATGTAATACGCATCGAACAGGTTATCGACGTCCGCACGCAGCGTAAGATGCGCGTTCACCGCCACGCTCAGATTGGCCCGCGCGATCGTATAGGCGGGCAGCCGATAGCTGGTCCCGAACGGATCGCCCGCGCGCCCACCGACATGCGTTACCCCACCGCCCAGCGCTATCGGCCCCAGCGTCTTCTGCACGAACAGGCTGCCCATGTCGCTCGGCACGTTGCTGAGCGGTGTGCCGATCAGCGCGGCATTGGCATCGTTGCGCACCTTGGCATTGAGATGGGTGTAGGTGCCGGTGACGAGCAGGTCGTTTGCCGCCTTCCAGTTGAGCTCGAGTTCGCCCCCGCGCGAGCGCTGCCGCCCGATCTGCGTCTTCACGAACGGGTCGATCGCATTGGGATTGAGCACGTTACGCTTGATCATGTCGAACAGCGCCGCCTGGCCCGTCAGCCGCTGGCCGAACAGCGCGAACTTCACCCCGCCTTCGATCGACTGGCTGCGCTCGCCGTCGAAGCTGGTCGTGCCGTCCGACGGATTGAGCCGCAGCGATTCGCCCCAGCTGGCGTAGAGCGCGATCGCGTCGCTCGCGCGCCAGGTCAGCGCCGCGCGCGGCGTCACCCCCTTGTCGACCGTCTCGAAGCGGCGGTTGGTCAGCCGGTTGATCACCGACTCGCGAAAGCTGTTCCACCGCGCACCAAGCAGCAGCGTGAACGGGCCGGCGCCGATCAGATCCTGCGCATAGACGCTTTCGCTGCGGAAACGGCTGTCGCGGCTGGCGAAGGGCGGCGGCACCGGCAGCGCGGTGGTGGCATAGACGGGATCGAACAGATCGATCGGCAGCAGCGGCCGGGTCGGCGTGCCGCGGGCGCGGTCCAGCACGAAATCCATGTGGTAGCGGACCCGGTCGGCGCCGACTCGCAGATCATGCGTCATGCCGAACAGCTCCGCCTTTGCGGCCAGCTCCGCGCGGAGCGACAGGTCGTTCCAGGCGAAATCGTGATAGCGCCGGTCGCGCCCGGCGGTGCGCCCGTCCGCCTGCAGGCCTCGGGGGCCGAAATCGACCATCGTGCCGAAGCCGCGCAGCGATCCGTCGCGCTGGCTCGCGCCGAGTTCGAGCCGTACGTCCTTGGCCAGATCGGCGAACAGGCTGCCCTGCTGCCAGAAGCCGTTCTGCACGATGTGCCCGTCGCCGGGCTCACCAAGGAAGGCGCGCCGATCCATGGCGCGCGCATTGCCGCCGACGCCAGCGATGCCGCGGTCCAGCACGCTGGTGTTGCGCATATATTCCGCCTGGTAGAGCAGCCGCAGCCCCGCCGCGGGCGCCCAGGCGAGCGACGGCGCGATCAGCCGGCGCGAGCCGTCGACATGGTCGCGGAAGCTGTCATGCCCCTCCGCCACCCCGATCAGCCGGGCCGAGAGCCCCTGGGCGAGCGGCCCGGTCACGTCGGCGCTCGTCCGCCAGCTGTTCCAGCTGCCCGCGCTCAGATCGGCACTGCCCTGGAAGCGATCGAGCGGCGCCTTGGTGACCAGGTTGATCGCCCCGCCCGGCTCGCCGATGCCCGACAGCGCCGCAGTGGCGCCCTTGAGCACCTCGACTCGCTCGATCGTCGCCGCGTCGATCGGCGCGTTGAAGCCGAAATTGCTGCTGAAGCGATTGATGCGGATATCCGGCCCGGCATTCTCGTCGCCGGCAAGGCCGCGGATCGAGACCTTGTCCCACAGGCCCCCGAAATCATTCTGCCGCGCGACGCCGCCGGAAAGATCGAACAGATCGCCGAGTCGCATGGGGTTGACTGCGTCGATCAGGTCGCGGTCGAGCACCCGCACCGATTGCGGATAGGTGAAGGCGGGCACGTCGGCACCGAGGATGCTGGCATTGGCAGTGCGCCCGGTGACGACGATGTCCTCCTCCCCCTGCAGCGCCTGCGCCGCCGCAGGCATCGCAACGCCACTGGCCAGCGCGGCCAGCAGGATGCTGTGCCGGCGAAGGGAGGAAAGGTTCATTGGTGCGCCCCGATGCAGATGTTCTCGTTGGGCGGCCGCATAGGCGTGTTAATAATCAGTTGCAATAGCATGTCTCGCCATGCGGCAGACCGACACCGAATCGGCTGGCCTCGCCGGTGCGATGGGCGCATCAGCGGATTCGGTAACTTCTATCCTTTATCCTGCGCGACGCCCCCGGACGCGTCGCTCGCGCGTTTGCTCGCTGGTCCGGTAGTATTTGGAGACGTCGATGCGCAGCCCCTATGCCGACTGGATGAAGATCGGCCTCGACAGCTGGATGCTGGGCATCGAGGCCTCGACCGTGATCGGGATGCGGCTGACCAAGCTCGCCGCCGGCGGCCCCGGCGCTACGGCCGAGGCGCAGCGCATGGTCGCCGAGAAGATGCAGGCCGCCTGGGAGCTCCAGGTCGCCGCCGCCACCGGCCGGCTGGGCAGCACGCCCGAGGCGCAGGCGAGCAAGACGCTGCGGCATTATCGCCGCAAGGTGCGGGCTAACGCCAAGCGGCTCGGCTGACCTCTTTCGCCGGCCGGGCGCGCGCCGTATATCGGGAACGATGATGTCCGTGACCAACGCCAATCCCGCACTGCCCGCCGATTGGCGCGATTTCCTTGCCCTCACCAAACCCCGGGTGATGACGCTGGTCGTCTTCACCGGGCTGTGCGGCATGCTCGCCGCCCCGGTGCCGATCCACCCGGTGCTCGGCTTCACCGCGATCCTGTGCATCGCGCTGGGCGCGGGTGCCGCGGGCGCGCTCAACCAATGGTATGAGGCCGATCTCGACGCCAAGATGAAGCGCACCCAGGGCCGCCCGCTGCCCGCGGGCCGGATGGAACGCCAGTCGGCGCTGCATTTCGGCGTGGGCCTCGCGGTGTTCAGCCTGGTGCTGATGTATGTCGCGATCAACCTCGTCGCGACGCTGATCCTCGCCGTCTCGATCCTGTTCTACGTGTTCGTCTACACGATCTGGCTCAAGCGCCGGACGCCGCAGAACATCGTCATCGGCGGCGCGGCCGGGGCCTTTCCGCCGCTGATCGGCTGGGCGGCGGCGACGGGCGATGTCGCGACGCTGCCGGTCCTGCTGTTCGCGCTGATCTTCCTGTGGACGCCGCCGCATTTCTGGGCGCTCGCGCTGTTCGTGAAGACCGATTACGCCAATGCCGGTGTGCCGATGCTGCCTGTCGTCGCGGGCGAGCGGACGACGCGCATCCAGATCGGCCTCTACACCCTGCCGATGATCGCCGCCGCTGCCGCGCCCTGGCCGCTGGGACTGAGCGGCATGGTCTAC
This sequence comes from Sphingomonas sp., assembly GCA_030824725.1. Taxonomy (GTDB): domain Bacteria; phylum Pseudomonadota; class Alphaproteobacteria; order Sphingomonadales; family Sphingomonadaceae; genus Sphingomonas. The sequence continues at coordinate 2,232 of JAPJRE010000166.1, read as the reverse complement.
GGACTCACCGCCGCGGTGATGTCGGGCATCTTCCTCGCCATGGCGATCCAGGTCGCCACCCGCCGTACCGAGGCGGAAGACCGTATGATCCCGGAAAAGCGCCTGTTCAAATTCTCGATATTGTATCTGTTCGTGCTATTTGGTGCGCTCGTGATCGACAGGTGGATCGGATGAACGATTCCCGAAGAGAGGATGTGACTCGCATGCCGGCATCGGAACTGGAGCTGATCCGCGCGCGCCAGCGATCGCGCGCCCGGGTGATGGCGCTGCTGCTCGGCGGCTTCGTCGTGCTGGTGTTCGCGATCTCGATCGTGAAGATGCAGTTCGGCCACGGCGGATGAGGATCAGCCGCAACCTGCGCGTCAGCCTGATGGGTGCCGTGCTGGTGTGCGGCATGACCGGGCTCGGCTTCGCCGCGGTGCCGCTCTACCGGATGTTCTGCGAGGCGACCGGGCTCAACGGCACCACCCAGCGCGGCCTGCGCGCGCCCGGCGCCACGGGGCAGAAGATCACGGTGGCGTTCGACAGCAATGTAAGTCCCAAGCTGCCGTGGAAGTTCGCGCCCGAGCGGCGCGAAGACGTGATCGACATCGGCGGCCGCGACATGGCCTTCTTCACCGCCACCAATACCTCAAACCGCCCGCTCACCGGCACCGCGACGTTCAACGTCACGCCCGCGCAGGTCGGCAAATATTTCACCAAGATCCAGTGCTTCTGCTTCACCCAGCAGACGCTGCAGCCGGGCGAGACCGTTCGCATGCCGGTGATCTTCTTCGTCGACCCGAAAATTCTCAACGATCCCGACGCGCGCGACGTCGAGGAGATCACCTTGTCCTATACATTTTATCCAGTGGATTCGCCGAAGACACCAAGCTAGCATCGCGCAAAATAGAGAGAGAGGATTGGGATACGCCCATGGCTGGAGCAAAGAACCACCAGTATCATATCCTGCCGCCGAGCATCTGGCCGCTGCTGGGCTCGCTGGGCGGGCTGGTCCTCGCCTCGGGCGCCGTGATGTGGATGCACAAGATGGCGAACGGAACGCTGGTGTTGACCACCGGCTTCCTGCTGGTGCTGCTCACCATGTTCGGCTGGTGGGGCAAGGTGATCCAGGAGGCGCATGCCGGCGATCACACCCCGATCGTCCAGCTCCATCTGCGCTACGGCATGATCCTGTTCATCGCCTCCGAAGTAATGTTCTTCGTCGGCTGGTTCTGGGCCTGGTTCGATTTCGCGCTCTTCCCCTCCACGGTCGAGGCAGTCGGCGGCACCTGGCCGCCCAAGGGCATGGAAGTGCTCGATGCCTGGCAGTTCCCGCTGCTCAACACGCTGATCCTGCTCTGCTCGGGCTGCACCGTCACCTGGGCGCACCACGGGCTGATCCACAACGAGCGCGGCGGCGAACTGCACGGGCTGTGGGGCCTGATCGGCGTAGGCGAGAACGACACGGTGAAGAAGGGCCTGTGGCTCACCGTGGTGCTCGGCGCGATCTTCAGCTGCCTCCAGGCGTACGAGTATATGGAGGCCCCCTTCCCCTTCAAGGCGGCGAGCGAGGGCGGCTCCAGCTATGGCGGCGCCTTCTTCATGGCGACGGGCTTCCACGGCTTCCACGTGATCGTCGGCACGATCTTCCTGGTCGTGAACCTGGTGCGCGCCTATCGCGGCGACTTCACCCCCCGCCAGCATTTCGGCTTCGAGGCGGCGGCCTGGTACTGGCATTTCGTCGACGTCGTCTGGCTATTCCTGTTCGCGTCGATCTATGTCTGGGGCGGTTGGGGCGCGCCGGTCCACGCCGGCTGACGTGACCGCGCCGACACCCGATCCCATAGGGGGCGGCAGCGCTGCGTTGCCGCCCCCGATTGCATCCGGCCTCCAGGGCTGCTGCCCGCGCTGCGGCGCCAGGACGCTGTTCCGCAGCGTCACCGCCTTTGCCGAGCGCTGTTCCGCGTGCGGGCTGGAGTTCGCGAGATTCAACGTCGGCGATGGGCCGGTGGTGTTCCTCACCCTCGGCATCGGCGCGCTGGTGACGATCCTGGCGCTATGGGTGGAGTTCAGCCTCTTGCCGCCCGTCTGGGTCCATCTGCTGCTCTGGCCGCCGGTGACGCTGGCGATGGTGGCGGGTTCGCTGCGCGTCGCCAAGGGGCTGCTGCTCGCGCTCGAATTTCGCAACCGGGCCCATGAGGGCCGGATCGCCGAGGACTAAGATGCGCGGCGTGCCCCTGATCCCCACCC
>JAPJRE010000165.1 GCA_030824725.1 Sphingomonas sp. | reverse complement strand
CGACGGGCCGGAGACGCGCGACGCGACCGTCCGCGACCTCGCCGCCCAGCTCCGCCCCGGCGACTGCCTGGTGTTCAACGACACCCGCGTGATCCCGGCGCAGCTGGAAGGCACGCGCGGCGAGGCCAGGATCGGCGCGACGCTCCACAAACGCGAGGGGCCGCGCCGCTGGCGCGCCTTCATCCGCAACGCCAAGCGGCTCCGCGAAGGCGACGCGATCGATTTCGGGCCGGACGCGATCGCCATCGCCTCGGACCGCGCCGAGGACGGCAGCTTCGCGCTCGACTTCCAGGGCGAGGAGCCGGTCGAGCTGCTGCTCGAGCGCTGCGGCCGCATGCCGCTGCCGCCGTACATCGCCTCGAAGCGCCCGACCGATGCACGCGACGCCGACGATTACCAGACGATGTTCGCGGCCGAGCCCGGCGCCGTCGCCGCGCCCACCGCCGCGCTGCACTTCACGCCCGCGCTGATGGCCTCGCTGGAAGCCGCGGGCATCGGCCATACCACGCTGACGCTGCACGTCGGCGCGGGCACCTTCCTGCCGGTCAAGGCCGAGGACACCGAAGGCCACAAGATGCACGCCGAATGGGGCCGCATCACGCCGGAGGTCGCCGATCGGCTCAACGCGGTGCGTGCGGCGGGCAACCGCATCATCGCGGTGGGCACCACCAGCCTGCGCCTGCTCGAAAGCGCGGCGAACGAGAACCAGGTGATCCAGCCCTTCGAGGGCGACACCGCGATCTTCATCACCCCGGGCTATCGCTTCAAGGGCGTCGACGGGCTGGTGACCAACTTCCATCTGCCGCGCTCGACGCTGTTCATGCTGGTTTCCGCGCTGATGGGGCTGGATCGCATGCAGGCGGCCTATGCCCATGCGATCGAAACCGGCTATCGCTTCTACAGCTATGGGGATTCGAGCCTGTTGCTGCCCGCCCGCTAAAGGGAATCCGATGCGCCTGTTCCTGCTGCTCGCCGCCTGCACCGCCGCCCTGCCCGCCGCTGCGCAGCAACGGCCGGCGCCCGACCCGATCACGGTCAATGCGCCCGGCGCGCAGCCCCAGGCGACGGTGATCGCCGAGCCGGTGGCGCTGCTGATCGCCGGGTTCGACGGCGATGGCGATGCCCGCGTCACCCGCACCGAGTTCGACGCCGGCCTCAAGCACAGCTTCGACAGTGTCGATGCCGGCCACACCGGCAGCCTCAGTTACATCGGCTATTCGGACTGGTCACTGCGCTGGATGGGGGACCGCAACACCCTGCCCAGCCCGTTCGAGCTCGATCGCGACGGTGACAACAAGGTGAGCTGGGCCGAATTCCAGGACCGCTTCGCGCAGATCTGGGCGCGGTTCGACAAGAACAAGGACGGGGTGATCGAACGCAGCGAGCTGGTGACGATCCGCCCGCCTGCGTTCAACCCGATGGACGGCAAGCGCAAGCGCGGACGCCGCTGAGTCGGCACCACCGCGCTCCTGCGAAAGCAGGGGCCCAGCGCCGCGCGCGATGCCCTCTCCTAGCCTGGGCCCTTGCGTTCGCAGGGGCACGGCGCGCTTTCTTCCCAATGCGCTAGCATCACATGGGCGCCGCCCGCTAGGATCGCTCGACATGTCGGGAAACCACGCACACGGCCATCACCATGGCCATTCACACGGCCACAGCCACGGCCACGCGCATGCCCATGGGCTCGGCCATAGCCATGCCCCCGCCGATTTCGGTCGCGCCTTCGCGATCGGGACCGCGCTCAACATCGCCTTCGTCGTGATCGAGGGCGGTGCCGGGCTGTGGACCAATTCGATGGCACTGCTCGCCGATGCCGGCCACAATTTGTCCGACGTGCTCGGCCTGCTGATCGCCTGGGTCGGCGCCGAGCTCGGCAAGCGCCCCGCCACCCCGCGCTTCACCTATGGCCTGGGCGCCTCGTCGATCCTCGCCGCGCTGGCCAATGCGCTACTGCTGCTGATCGCAATCGGCGCGATCCTGCTGGAGACGGTCCAGCGCCTCGCCGATCCCCCCGCCGTCGCGCCGATCCCGGTGATGCTGGTGGCGGGCGCGGGGATCGTCGTGAACCTCGGCACCGCGCTGCTCTTCGCGCGCGGGCGCGAGCACGACATCAACGTCCGCGGCGCCTATCTCCACATGGCGGCCGATGCCGCGGTGTCGGCCGCGGTGGTGGTCGCCGGCGCGCTGATCTGGTGGACGGGGCTGCGCTGGATCGATCCGGCGATCAGCCTGGTCGTGGTCGTGGTGATCCTGGTCGGCACCTGGGGGCTGCTGCGCGAATCGCTCACCATGGCGCTGCAGGCGGTACCGGACCGGATCGACCTCGATGCGGTGGAGCAGGCGCTGCTCGCCCAGCCCGGCGTCACCCGGGTGCATGATCTCCATGTCTGGCCGATGAGCACCACCGAGACCGCGCTCACCGCCCATCTGGTCATGCCCGATGGTCATCCAGGTGACGCATTTCTGATTAATCTGCAGCATCGGCTCGTACACGATTTCCGTATCGAGCACAGTACGGTACAGATAGAGTTGGGCAACGGGGCGGAGTGCCGGATGCATGGAACTGGTCGCGGACATGGCTAAGACGGGCGCCACCACCCGCCCCCTGGATCTCGTCATCTTCGATTTTGACGGCACGCTGTCGGACAGCGGCGACTGGTTCGTCTCGGTCGCCAACCACCTCGCCGAGCGCTTCCGCTTCCGCAAGATCGCCCCCCACGAAGTGGAGCTGCTGCGCCGCAAGAGCTCGCGCGAGGTGATCGAGTTCCTCGGTATCTCGCGCTGGAAGATGCCTTGGATCGCCCGCTATGTCCGCAAGCTGGTGAGCCGCGAGGCGCACCGGATCGAGCTGTTCCCCGGCACCCCCAACCTGCTGGAACGGCTGGTCGAATCGGGGGTGAAGGTGGCGCTGGTCACCTCCAATTCGGAGGCCAATGCCCGCAAAATCCTGGGGCCGCGCCACGCCGCGCAGATTCATTATTATGCCTGCGGTTCCTCGCTGTTCGGCAAGGCGCCCAAGTTCCGCCGCGTGCTCCGCAAGATGGGGGTCACGCCCCAGGCCGCGCTGGCGATCGGCGACGAGACCCGCGACGTCGATGCCGCGCGCGAAGTCGGCATGCGCGCCGGCTCGGTGCTGTGGGGCTATGCCGCCGAGGACCTGCTGACCGGCATGGCGCCGGACGCGCTGTTCCGCACGCCGGAGGACATCCTCCGCTATGTGCGCCAGCACCGCGGCTGAGCGCCGTCCTTCCTTCTGCGCTTCTCCATAACGAAAAAGGCCGGGGCGTCGCCGCCCCGGCCTCCTCTAAATCCATCCGCCGCGCGGATCAGTACACCCGCTTCTTCGGCTTGATGTAGTCGATCGCGTCGGTGAGCGTGTAGTCGTGGACCGGGCGGTACTCGATGTCGGTCTTGCCGCCCTTGCCGCCCCAGCCGTCGAACGTCGCAATGGTGTGCTTCATCCAGCCGGCATCGTCGCGCTCGGGGAAGTCCTCGTGCATGTGCGCGCCGCGGCTTTCCTTGCGGTTGATCGCGCTGCGGATCGTCACCATCGCCTGGCCGAGCAGGTTATCCAGCTCCAGCGTCTCGACCAGATCGGTGTTCCACACCAGCGAGCGATCGCTGACATGCACGTCCTGCATGCCGGCATAGACCTGCTCCATGTGCGTCACGCCCTCGGCCATCAGCTCGTCGGTGCGGAACACGGCGCAGTGGCGCTGCATCGTCTTCTGCATGTCGGCGCGCAGCTGCGCGGTGCGGGTGCCGCCATTGGCGTTGCGGAAATGGTCGAGGCGCCCCAGCGCCAGCGCTTCCGAATCCTTCGGCAGCGGGTGGTGCGGGGTGTTCGGCTTGAGGATGTCGACGATCCGCTTGCCGGTCGCGCGGCCGAATACCACGAGGTCGATCAGCGAGTTGGAGCCGAGGCGGTTGGCGCCGTGCACCGACACGCAGGCCGCTTCGCCGACCGCGAACAGGCCGGGAACCACCGCATCCGGGTTGCCGTCCTTCAGATGGACGACTTCGCCATGATAGTTGGTCGGGATGCCGCCCATATTATAGTGGACGGTCGGGACCACCGGCAGCGGCTGGCGGGTGAGGTCGACGCCGGCGAAGACCTTGCCGGTCTCGGTGATGCCGGGCAGGCGCTCGGCCAGGATCTTCGGGTCGATATGGTTCAGGTGAAGGAAGATATGGTCCTTCTCCTTGCCCACGCCGCGGCCTTCGCGGATCTCCATCGCCATCGAGCGCGACACGACGTCGCGGCTGGCGAGATCCTTGGCGGACGGCGCATAGCGCTCCATGAAGCGCTCACCCTCGGAGTTGGTGAGATAGCCGCCTTCGCCGCGCGCACCCTCGGTGATCAGCACGCCCGCGCCGTAGATGCCGGTCGGGTGGAACTGGACGAACTCCATGTCCTGCAGCGGCAGGCCGGCGCGGAGCACCATCGCGTTGCCGTCGCCGGTGCAGGTGTGCGCCGAGGTGGCCGACTGGTAGACGCGGCCATAGCCGCCGGTCGCCAGCACCACCGCATGGCTGCGGAAGCGGTGGATCGAGCCGTCTTCCATGCACAGCGCGATCACGCCGCGGCACTCGCCATTCTCCATGATCAGGTCGAGCGCGAAATATTCGATGAAGAAGTCCGCGTCGTACTTCAGGCTCTGCTGGTACAGCGTGTGCAGCATCGCATGGCCGGTACGGTCCGCCGCGGCGCAGGTGCGCTGCGCGGGCGGGCCTTCGCCCATGTTCTGCATCATGCCGCCGAACGGGCGCTGGTAGATCTTGCCCTCGTCGGTGCGGCTGAACGGCATGCCGGCATGTTCGAGCTCGTACACCGCGGCCGGGGCCTCGCGGGTGAGATACTCGATCGCGTCCTGGTCGCCGAGCCAGTCGGAGCCCTTGACGGTGTCGTACATGTGCCAGGTCCAGTGGTCCGGACCCATGTTGCCGAGGCTGGCGGCGATGCCGCCCTGCGCGGCGACCGTGTGGCTGCGTGTCGGGAACACCTTGGTGATGCAGGCGGTCTTGAGTCCCGACTGCGCCACTTCCATCACCGCGCGGAGGCCCGAGCCGCCCGCGCCGACGACGACGGTGTCATAGATATGGTCGATGATCTTGTAGGCGGCGGGCATCAGGCAGCCACTCCAACGGAGGTGAAGGCGATCTTCAGGATGGCGAAGATCGCGAGCACGCGGACGGTGATCGTGAAATATTCGAGCAGGACGATCAGCACGAAGCGCGTCTCGTTGTGCTGATAGTCCTCGATCACGACCTGCAGGCCGTGACGGAAGTGGAAGGTGACGCTGAGCACCAGGAGGATCAGCGGCACCGCGACCAGCGGCTGGGCGATCCAGCCGGCGACAGTCGCGTAATCATAGGCGGGCAGCAGGGCGATCGAGACGATCAGCCACAGCACCAGCAGCAGGTTCGATCCCGCCGAGACCTTGTGCTTCCACCATTCGCCCGCGCCTTCATGCGCCGAGCCGAGGCCGCGGACGCGACCGAGCTGGGTTCCGTTACCCATTGGCCTTCTCCAGAAGCACGACCCAGAAGATCGCGGTGGCGAGGATGCTGACCGCGAAGGTCGTCAGCGCGCTGCGCTTGTTGCCCCGCAGCTCGAAATTCGCGCCGGCGTCGAGGAACAGGTGGCGCACGCCCGAGGCCATGTGCTGGAAGAAGGACAGGCTCATCCCGACCCCGACGATATAGCCGAGGATGTTGAGCTTGCCGTTCGACAGCGTGAACACGTCGAGGAACGTCGCATAGGCATCCGGGCCATAGGCGAGCGCGACCAGCCACCAGACGAAGAGCCCGGTGCCCACGGTCGCCATGCCGGAGCCGGTGGCGCGGTGGAGGATCGAGACCGCCATGTGCGGCCCCCAGGTGTAGATGCCGATATGCGGCGACAGCGGTCGTGCCGTGTTGCGGACGTTGGCCAACGATAAATCCTTTCGGTCGACGCGGGCTTCCTTAATCCCGCCAGACGAGGATGCAAGACGGATTGCCCTTAGGTTCAGCCGGGCGGTGGACGCAAGATGTTGCGGATCCGCCCTCGCATGCCCGCTCCTAACCGCCTCTTAACCACTGAAGCGACATAGCTTGGCCCGATGCGGCCGAAGCCCGGCCGCCGACCGGGGATGAGACGTAGGTGAGCGATTCGGTTTCCACCCAGGCGCTGGCGGCGGCCGGCACGATGAGCGCGCGGATCGACGTGGCGGCGCGGCTGCATGTGTTCGATTTCGAAGGCTCGCTCCAGCAATCGAGTCGCGAATGCTGGGAGGTGCTGGAGCCCGAGATCGAGGCGGTCTCCGCCGCCTATTGGCACCAATGGGTCCGCTGCTTCCCCGAGGAGCGCGACTGGGCGCCGTCGGACACCGCCAAGATGATCGACGTGGGCGTGGTGTTCCTGCGCAGCCGCTTCCTCGAAACCACGGCGAAGGGCTGGATCGAATCGATCGAGCGTTCGGTCGCCGCCGCCTATGAGAAGGGCGTGCCGCCGATGGCACTGCTCTCGATGATCAGCGCGAGCGACCGCGCGGCGCTGGAGGTGCTGATCCGTCGGGTGGGTGGTGCCGATCCGCGACTCCCGGTGCTGGTCGACACGCTGATGCGCCTCTCGGCGCTCGAGGCGGACATCACCGTCGAGATCTACAACATGTATCGCGAGCATGCCGCGCAGGTGGCGCGCGACCGGCTCGCGAACGAATTCCAGCAGTCGATCGGCGCGACCGTCGAGCAGGCGTCGCGCGGTGGCGAGGAACTGCGCGGCCAGGCGGTGCACACCTCCGCCTCGGCGCGCGGGATGCTCGGCAAGGCGAGCGAAGTCGCCGCGGCGGCCGAACAATCCGCCGTGGCGATGCGCGAGGCGGCGATGACTGCGGCCGGGCTGATCCGCGCGATCGAGGATGCCCGCACCGAAGTCGAGGCGGCGGCGGCGATCGCCACCCGCGCCTCCGGCCAGGCCAGCGACGCGGTGGGGATGAGCGAGATGCTCTCCGACCATGCCAAGTCGATCGAGTCGATCCTGGGCCTGATCCGCGACATCGCCGGGCAGACCAATCTGCTGGCGCTCAACGCGACGATCGAGGCGGCGCGAGCCGGCGATGCCGGGCGCGGCTTCGCGGTGGTGGCGCAGGAAGTGAAGAGCCTCGCCAGCCAGACCGCGCGCGCGACCGACGATATCGCCGCCAAGATCGCCGCGATCCAGTCCGCCACGCGCTCCACGGTGGAGACCAACGCCTCGATCCGCGCGACGGTCTCCGAAGTGCAGGAAAGCGCCAACCGCATCCGCAGCGCGATGGAAGTGCAGGCGCAGACCGTCACCGCGATCACCGCGGCGGTGGACGAAACCGCGCTGGCGGCGGACTCGATGTCCGCCACGATCAGCGCGATCCGCGCCGATACCGAAGCGGTCGCCTCCGAGATCGATCGGGTCGGCCAGGGATTTGCGGCGCTCGACGCGCAGCTGGGAACATTGAAGGGCAGCGCTGGCGAGTTCATCGCCAAGGTCGCGGCCTGAGGAGAGGGACGATGTCGCCAATGCCGGAACAGGGCCAGGGGAGCGGTTGCATGCGCTCACCGCAGCAATGGTGCGCGGAATATGATTGGGACGGGACGCTGCTGGCCTCCTGCGCCGACATCGCCGCGTTGCTGGAGGACGCGCATTACGACATCGCCCGGCGCTGCCAGGCGCAACTGCTGAAGAGCCCGGTGGGTGCCAGGCTGCTGCACGAATATGGCGCGGAAGCCCATGCTGAAGCGGGCGCACACTATGGTCGGATCAAGTTCGAACAGCCGTTCAGCGCCGAATGGTCGCGCCTCGTCTGCGACTATGCCGCCGGCACCTATTTGATGGGCATTCCGCTTTCGGCGCTGATCTCGCAGTTCGCCTGTGCGCATGCGCAGACTATCGACGTGCTACGCACCAAGGTGGGCGGCGACGCCGATCGCCTGGCGCGGCTCTGCGACGCGGTGCAGCGCATCGCGCTGGCGGAGGTGGACCTGATGGCGGCACACCTCGGCGCGCGCAATGCGGCGTCCGTCCATGCCGAGCGCAGCGAGCGTTCCGACCAGTTTCGCGCGAGCATCGCCGAATCGATCGAAGGCGCGACGATGCTCGGCAACCGTATTCGGGTGCAGGCGCAGGGGGCCTCCAGTGCCGCGCGCGGCATGCTCGGCAAGGCGAGCGAAGTCGCGGCCGCCGCCGAACAGTCGGCGGTGGCGATGCGCGAGGCGGCGATGACCGCGGCCGGCCTGATCCGCGCGATCGAGGATGCGCGCACCGAGGTCGAGGCGGCGGCGGCGATCGCCACCCGCGCCTCCGGCCAAGCCAGCGACGCGGTGGGGATGAGCGAGATGCTCTCCG
>JAPJRE010000164.1 GCA_030824725.1 Sphingomonas sp. | reverse complement strand
GCCGTCCCCCGGCGCCGACTGGCCGGCGATCGTCACCCGTCCCTCGCGGATGCGCAGCGGCTTGGTCAGCCGGATCGTGCCGGAGACGCGGAACAGGATCGTCCGCGGCCCTGGCGTTTCCACCGCCGCGCGCAGGCTGCCGGGCCCGGAATCGTCCAGCGTGGTGACGAACAGCACCTTGCCGCCGCGGCCGCCCAGCGAGAGCGCCCCTGCCCCCTCGGCGCCCGGAAAGGCCGTGACCGCCTGCGCCCGCGCCATGGCGGGCGCGGAAACGGCGAGGAGCAGGGAGAGCGCCGACCGGAGCATCAGAAGCTCAGCCGCACGCCAGCGGTGACGATCCGCCCGGTGCTGCCATAGATCTGTGACACCGGGTTGGCGGCGTACATCGTGCGGTACTGCGGCTGGTTGGTCAGGTTGCGCGCCTCGAGCGAGAAGCGGGCGAACTTGGTAAGGTTGACCGCGAACGCCGCGTCGAGATTGAACTGGTTCTCGTTATAGCCGAAATCCGCGAACACCGGCGAGTTGCACGCCGCGCCCGCATTGGTGGTGGTCCCCACCGAGCAGGTGCCGGTCGCCAGCGGGAAGCGATTGACGTAGCGCGTGCGATACGCCCCCGAGAAGCGCAGCGACCAGAGCTCGTTCTCATAATAGAGCGTTGCGTTGAACGAGTCCGGCGAGGTGTTGAGGAACGGCGCCGCAGCATAGCTGTTCCGCGCCGTCGCCGCGCCGCCCGCCTGCGTCGCCGCAAGCACCGTCCCGGTGAGATAGCTCAGCGAGGACTCGATATGGGTATAGTTGGCGGTGACGCCCATCTTGTTGAACGGCGCGGGCAGGAACCAGAAATCGGTCTGCACATTCACCTCGATCCCCTTGATCGTGCCGCCCGGCGCGTCCTTGAACTGGCGCACGCCCCAGGTGCCGCCATTCTGCGTATAGGCGCGCAGCAGCGGATCGGTCATCGAGGCGAGGATCTGGTTGTAGATCGCCGGCTCGAACACGGTCGAAAGCGGCGCTTCACCGGCGAGCTGCTGCGGGAAGCTCTCGAGGTCCTTCTTGAACAGCGCCACCGCGACCAGGCCGTTGTTCCGGAAGTATTTCTCGACGCTGAGATCGAGATTGGTCGCCCGGAACGGGCTGAGATAGGGGTTACCCACCGTCAGCGACGGCGCCGAGCCGTTGGTAGCCAGCGTGCTCGAAAACGCCTGGGTCCCCGGGGTGAGGCTGGAGAGCTGCGGGCGCGACATCACCTTGGCCGCGGCGAAGCGGATCAGCAGCCCGGGCTTCGCCTCCCAATTGATGTTGGTAGACGGCAGCCAGTCCCAATATTCATTGTTGGCGACCACGGGGATACCGGCAATGCCGTCCGCCCCGCCGACATTGCCGCGGCCCTTCACCTTGGTGTTGGCGACGCGCAGGCCGAGATTGCCGCGCAGCGGGCCGCCGAGCAGCATCAGGTCGTAATCGACCTGGAAGAAGCCCGAGGCATCGCGCTCCTCGACGCCGCCGCCCTGGCGGCCGTCCGCCACCACGCGGAAGTCACCCCATTTATTGACGCAGTTGCAGTCGATCCCGAAGGCGTTGACGAACTTGCCGATCTCGGGCGCGAAGAAGCTGGTCGGCGTGCCCGCCGGCACGTTCAGCCCCTGGCCGAAGCCGTAGACGCTGCCCAGCGCGGTGACGCTGAGCCCGGCTTCGGCGAGCGTCGGGTTGAGCGCCTCGATCGTCTGGGCGCGGCGCTGCTGGTCTGCGAAATATTTGAACTTCTTGTAGGTGCCGCCGAACCGGATGGTCATCTCGGGCACCGCCTCGAAGGCGAAGTTGAGCCGGCCGACGCGATATTCGTTGGTCACCTGGTTCTTGAAGACGCGGATGGTGGAAAGGCCCTTCACCAGCGTCCAGGCACTGGGATCGGCGACATTGAAGCCGGGATTGAACACCGGCATCTTGCCGCCGCCGCGCTCGTCGAACACATAGCCGTTCTGGTCGATCGCATTGACCTCGGCGAGATAGCCGGTCGCATCGAACACTGATTTGGACCAGCCGAGTGTGCCCTCCATGGTCAGCCGGTCGCCGAAGTCCTGCCGCAGGTTGAGCGTCGCCTGCTTGAACTCCGTCGAGCCGCTCTGGGTGTCGATCGAGCTGCGCCAATCGAGCCGGTCGAGCTGGAGATAGTCCGCCTGCCCCGCCGCATTGACGTTGGCCGCGCGCACCACTGTGTTCGGACGGCCGATCAGCTGGGTGTAATAGCCGGTCTGGTTGGCGGTCGCGACATAGCCCGGCGAGCGAGGATTGTTGTAATAGTCGAACGCGCTCAAGTTGTTGGGGTTATAGCTGTTGAAATAGCCCGGCAGCACGCTGGTGCCGTTCAGCTGCTGGCCGCAATCGATCGCCGCGCTCTGCACGCAGTTCGGGTAGAGCGCGACGCGATCGGCATAGCCGTTGGTGGTACCGGCCGCGCGCAGCGTGTTCTGGGTGACGCGGGTGTTGGTGCCGTTGCGGTTCAGGCCGATCGGGGTGATCCCGGCCAGTTCGCTGTCCTGGTCGTATTTCGAATAGACGCCGTCCAGGATGATCTCGGTCCGCTCGGTCGGCTGCCACTGCGCCGTCGCGGTAAGCCCAAGGCGCTCATAGTTGAGCTTCTGCCGGTTGATCGAGGGCAGGCCCGGGATGATCGTGGTCGGCGTCAGCAGCGCATAGGCCGCCGGATCGGATCCGAAGGTCGCACCCGTGCCGCCCGGCCGCGCAAAGCCATAGACCGGCGGCGTCACGCCGTTGATCTGCGAGTTGCGGTACACATAGTCGAACACGCCGATGCCGCGCCGATAGGAATCGATCTGCTGTTCCTGCTTCTGATAGGCGCCGGAGACGAGCACGCCGAAATTGTCGGTCAGCTTGACCGAGGCGAGGCCGGTGAAGCGCGGATTATAGGTCTTGCCGCTCTCGCGATACTCGGCCTCGCCACCCAGTGCGAAGCGATTGCCCTTATAGGCGAGCGGGCGGCCGGTGGTGAGGTCGATGATCGCGCCCAGCGAGCCTTCGTCATTCTCGGCAGCGGTCGACTTGGTGATCTTCACGCCGCCGAACAGTTCGGAGGCGAAGGTGTTGAAATCGAAGCCGCGGCTGCGATTGGCGCCAGCGTCGGACTGGTTCCCGCCGGCAACGTTCTGCGCATCGGCACCGTTCAGCCGCACCGACTGGAAGTCGCCGCCCAGGCCGCGCACGGTGATCGAACGCCCCTCGCCATTGTCGCGATCGATCGAGATGCCGGGAAGCCGCTGAATCGATTCCGCCAGATTGGCATCGGGAAAGTCGGCAATGTCCTCGGCGGTGATCGCATCGACGATCTGGTTGGAGCGGCGCTTCAAATTCAGTGCGTTCTGGAGCGACGCGCGGAAACCGGTCACCACGATCTCGTCGCCGAGCTGCGGATCGATCGGCGACGGCGTTTCCTGAACGCTCGCGTCGCGTTCGGCATCGGCCTGCGCCACCGGGTTGCCCGGCGCCGTCTGGGCCTGGGCATGTGCGGGCGTCGCCGCCAGCGCGAGCCCCAGCGCGCCGATCGACGCGCCCAATCGCAGGCCGCCGCGCGCGGTGATCGCCCCATTGCCGAGATCTACCATCGAAATCCTCCCCTGTTCTCGTGCCTGAACATGGCCGAGCGTTGCGCCAGAGGAGACGGGAAGCAGATGCAAGACGGCTACTCGCAACGCGGCCCTCGCCGCGCGTCGATATACTGGTGTAGCCGCGACTATCCTCTCCCACGCCTGCGCGAATCTTGCGTTCGTCTTGGCGCAAGCGCTGCGTCACGCTTGATGGGTGCACCTTGTTGCAGGCCGCGGGGTTATGTCAACCGGTGTCATAAGCCAGTTCGGGACATTTTCGGCAAGCGCGGCACCGCCGCAACACTTGCTTACCCAAGATGGCCGAAGTTGCCGTCAGCTATTGTCGCCACGCGGCGGCGCGACCGAAGCACGATGAATCAGCGTAGAGGGGAAGAGCGATGGTTCCTCCACCCCCTGGTCGTCGCCGAAGAAATCGCTCAGCAGCTTCAGCGCCGCCGAGCGGCCCATCGAGATGATCGGCCAGTGGACGGTCGTCATCGGCGGCCAGATGTGCGAGGCGATCGCGGTATCGTCGAAGCCGATGATCGAGAGGTCCTCGGGCACACTCATGCCCCGGCGCCGCGCCGCATGCAGCGTCGCCGCCGCCATCTCGTCGTTCGAGGCGAAGATCGCGGTGGGCCGCGGCGACAGGTCGAGCAGGCGATCCGCCGCGGCCAGCCCGCTTTCGAAGGTGTAGTTTCCGTCCGCGACCATGCTGCGCGGCAGCCGGATACCGGCATCGCCCAGTGCCTGCTCGAAGCCCTTGCGCCGTTCGCGCGCCGAGCGGAAGCCGTTCGGCCCCGCGATCAGGCCGATGCGTCGGTGCCCCAGCGCGATCAGGTGGCGTACCGCCTCCACCACCACTTCGCTGTCGTTGGAGGCGACCATGTGCTCGGGCGTGTCCAGCGCCGCCGATCCCATGCGGACATAACGGGTGCCGAGGCTGCGGCAGAGCTCCGCCAGCATGTCGTTCTCGGATACCGGCGGCAAGATCAGCACGCCGTACAGCCGCTGCCGCTCGAGAAAGGCCCGCACGTCCGAAAGCATGGTGGAGGAGCCGCGATCGATCGGGCGGACGATCAGCTCGAACTCGGTGTCGCGGATCGCCTCCAGGATGCCCGCCTGGACGTTCATCACCATCTGCGCGTTGGGATTGTCGTGGATCAGGCCGAGCAGGAAATTGTGCCGCAGCGCCAGCGCGCGCGCCTGGACATTGGGGACATAGCCGAGATCGGCGATCACCGCCTCCACCTTGGCGCGGGTATCTTCGTTCAGCAGCGGTGAGCGGTTGATGACCCGGCTGACGGTCTTCTTGGAGACGCCGGCAATGCGGGCGACGTCGTTGATGGTGGGCTTGCCCGTCTTTTCCATGGCTGGATGCTACACGGCGGCGTGAAAGATGGCGATAGTCGAAGCGGCCGGCAGACACCGGTGGACAGACGCGCTTCAGCTGCCCGGCTGGATATAAGGGATGCGCGCGAACAGCTCACGCTCCCAACGGCGCGGATCGTCCGCCATGCGGCTCGAGGCATCGAACAGCATCGTCGCGCGCCGCGGCAGCGTATACGGGTCCCAGGTCGGCAGGCCCGGCGCCGACGGCCTCCCGCTCCGCGCCAGCGCCGCAAAGGCGCCCATCACCTGCCGGCTCAGCCGCTGCGCGGCGGGACCGCTGCCCGCATAGGCGCCCGGTGCCGAAAGCGTGCCGAAGGCGAGCGCGATGTCCATGGTGTGCGGCGCGCCACGTTCCGGCTGGGTCGGCGAGGCGAAATCCACCTGATAGACCCAGGTCGCCTTGGCCCCGGCGGCGGCGCGTGCGTCCGCCTCGATCACCTGCCCGCGCCAGCTGCGCCCGGCAGTGGTGGCGCGGTAGAACAGGTCCTGCGGCGTGTCCCCGGGGAAGCGCGCGCGATACTGCGCCACCACCCATTCTGGCAGCACGTCGATCTTCAGTTCGGGCGCCATCCGGACGGCGAGATTGTCCCAGTTAAGCGTGCGGATGCGTTCCGACCTGGGATCGATGAAGGCCCGCGTCTCGTCATGCGTGTTGCCGAGGATCATCGGGATCGCCAGCGATTGCGGGTTGGCGTCGGGCCAGAACGGATGGCGGGGGAGCCAGCGCATGTCGAGCACCGGCCCGAAATAGACGCCGCCGCCCAGGATCGGATCGCGCGCGTCCTGCGCCTCCACCAGCTTCTCGACCGGCATGGCGAGCAGGCCGTCGATCGCCCCCTCCCCCACTCCCAGCCGCGCGCAATAGGCGTGCGCGCGCGCCGTGGCGTTCATCGGTCCCGATGCGGTGACTTGCTGGCCGCTCATCGTCGCGGCGCTGTGGAACAGCCCCTGCGCCGCGGGCATGCCCATCAGCGTGGCGATCTTTGCGCCGCCGCCCGACTGGCCGAACAGGAAGACGCGGCCCGGATCGCCGCCGAACGCCGCGATATTGTCGCGAATCCAGCGCAGCGCGAGGATCAGGTCGAGCTGGCCGGCATTGCCGCTATCGGGAAAGCGCGGATCGAGCCGGGCGAGATACAGATAGCCGAAGGCATTGAGCCGGTGGTTGACCGTCACCACCACGACGTCCTCACTGCGCGCCAGCGTGGCGCCGTCGTTGAGCGGATCGGTGACGCTGCCGTTGGAATAGGCACCGCCGTGGAAATAGACCATCACCGGCCGGCGCGCGGCGCGCCCGGTGCCCGGGGTCCAGACGTTGAGGAACAGGCAGTCCTCGGACTGCGGCTCGTCCTTGAGACCCCGCTGCGGGCAGATCGGCCCGAAGGCCTGCGCCGTCACCTCCACGCGCGGCACGGCACCTGGTGCACGGAAGCGTTCGGCCCTGCCGTACCGGATACCGAGGAAGCGGGAGAGCCCATTCTCGCGCGTGCCGACGAACCGTCCGGCAGGCGCATCGGCGACGGGATCGCCGGCGGCCCAGGCGCGCGGTGGCAGAGTGAGCGCAAGCCCGCCCGCCAGCACCGCGCGCCGGCTGGTCACCGCCGCACGTCCAGCCCGCCCTCGGCAAAGGCAGCGAGATCGGCGCGGGTGAACAGGCTGGCATCACCCGGCAGCGAGTGCTTGAGCGCCGTAAGCGCCAGCCCGGCCTCGGCAGTTGCGCGCGCGTCGACGCCCTCCAGCAGGCCGTGCAGCACGCCGGCCGCAAAGGCGTCGCCACCGCCGATCCGGTCGACGATGCCGCTGACGCGCAGTTCCTCGGTCTGGTGGTGTCCGTCGCGGGTATCGACGCGCGCCGCGATGCGGTGGCTGTCGACATCGTCGACATGCCGGGCGGTCGAGGCGATCAGCTGGAGCTTGGGGAAGGCCGCGAACGCCGCTTCCGCCGCCTCGCGCCGCCGCTCGGGCTCGTCACCGGGGAAATGCTCGCCGAGCAGCAGCGAGATGTCGCGGTGGTTGCCGAACAGGATCTCCGCGTGGCGGATCAGCTGGGTCAGCACGCCGCGTGGATCGCTGTCCCAGGCTTCCCACAGCTTCGCGCGGTAGTTGCCGTCGAACGATACCGAAATGCCGCGCGCGCTCGCCGCCTCGGCCGCGGCGATGGCGGCGGTGGCGGTGTTGGGCCCGAGTGCCGGCGTGATGCCGGACAGGTGCAGCCGAGTGACGCCGTCCAGCAGCGAATCCCAGTCCCACGCCTCGGCCGGGCGATCCGCGAACACCGAATGGGCGCGGTCATAGACGATTTCGGACGCGCGCAGCCCGGCGCCGGGGGTGAGGAAATAGAGCCCCATGCGGCCGGCTTCGGATACCACATGGCGGGTATCGACGCCGCGCCGGCGAAGCTCGCCGACCGCAGCAGCGCCCAGCGGGTTGGCCGCCACCGCGCTGATCATCGCCACGTCATGGCCCAGGCACGCCAGCCCGGTCGCGACATTGGCCTCCGCGCCCGCGATCGCCACGTCGAGCTTGGGCGTCTGCAGCAGCAGTTCGCGGCCCGGCGGCGAAAGCCGCAGCATCATTTCCCCAAAGAACGCGAACGTCATCGTGCCAGCCAGCCTCCGTCAACGGCGAGAACATGGCCCTGCACATAGTCCGAAGCACGCGAGGCAAGGAAGACCGCCGCGCCGCCCAGATCCTCCGGATCGCCCCAGCGCGCCGCCGGGATGCGCTCCAGGATCTGGCGGTTGCGGGTCTCGTCCGTCTGCAGCGCGGCGGTGTTGTTGGTGGCGATATAGCCCGGCGCGATCGCGTTGACGTTCACCCCCTTGGCCGCCCATTCATTGGCCAGCAGCTTGGTGAGGCCGCCGATGCCGGACTTGGACGCGGTGTAGCTCGGCACGCGGATGCCGCCCTGGAAGGTGAGCATCGAGGCGATGTTGATGATCCGCCCGCGCTCGCCGGTCTCGCCGAAGCGGCGGACCATGAACTTGCCCGCGGCCTGGCAGAGGAAGAACACCGACTTCAGGTTGGTATCGACCACCGCGTCCCAATCCGCCTCGGTGAAATCGAGGCTGTCGGCGCGGCGGATGATCCCGGCATTGTTGACCAGAATGTCGATTTTCCCCAGCTTATCCACAGCTTCGTCCACAACCCTTTGCACAGGCTCGATCGTGGATAGGTCGGCGGACACGATCTCGGCGCGGCGGCCGAGGTCGCGCGCCTTGCGCACGGTTTCCTCGGCGGGCGTGCGGCCGACGGCGGCGATGTCCGCGCCGGCTGCGGCAAGCGCCAGCGCGATGCCCTGGCCGATGCCGGTGTTCGCGCCGGTGATGACGGCCACCTGGCCGGTAAGATCGAACGGATTGGTCATGGCGGTTTCCCCAGCCCCCTCCACGTGCGCTCCCCTCC
>JAPJRE010000163.1 GCA_030824725.1 Sphingomonas sp. | reverse complement strand
GGATGGTCCCCAGGCTCATTCGGCGGCGCTCGCGAGCGCGTTGATCGCCGCAACGGTGATCGCGCTGCCGCCCAGTCGCCCCTCGACGATGCAGCAGGGCACGGGCATTTCCGCCCAAAGCGCCGCCTTCGATTCCATCGCACCGACGAACCCCACCGGGCAGCCGATGATCGCCGCCGGCCGCGGGCAATGCGGGTCCTCCAGCATATTGAGCAGGTGGAACAAGGCGGTGGGCGCATTGCCGATCGCCACCACCGCGCCGGCGAGCCGCGGGCGCCACAATTCGAGGGCGGCAGCGGACCGGGTGTTGGCCATGTCCTTCGCCAGCGCCGCGACCTGCGGATCGTGCAGCGTGCAGACGACGGCATTGTTGGCCGGCAGGCGCGCGCGCGTGATCCCTTCGGATACCATCCGCGCGTCGCACAGGATCGCCGCACCGTCCGCCAGCGCGGCACGAGCCGTCCGCGTGAAACCGGGCGAGAAGCGGAGGTGCGGGGCCAGTTCGACCATCCCCGCGGCATGGATCATCCGCACCGCGACGGGTTCTTCCTCGGGCGAGAACCGCGCGAGATCGGCCTCGGCGCGGATCGTCGCGAAGGACTGGCGGTAGATGGCGGCGCCATCGGTTTCATAGGCATGGGGCATCAGCGAGTTTCCAGCATCGAAAGCAGGGCGGCGGGCGACAGCCCATGGTGCGCGGGCTCGGCGCCGGCCCGGGCATTGAAGGCGAGGTCGAGCACGCCCTCGCGCCCGGTGACCACGACATCGGCGGCACGGGCGCGCGCGCATCCCTTTGCGCAACCGGAGACGTGGAGGCTGCCTTGCACGAGCGGCGCGAGCCGGCGGGCCAGCGCCCGCGTCTCGATCGTCGCCTGCGGGCAGGCTGGCGCGCCGACACAGGCATCGGCGTGCAGCAACGGCGCGCCCGCGAGGCTCTCCAGGTCGGGCGCCGTGACGCCTTCGAGCAACAGCACGCGCCAGGGGGTGATGCGCAGCGCGGTGAGCTCTTCGGGCAACGCGCGCAGGATCAGCGCCGCATCGAGCTGCCCAAAGGCAATGCCGATCGCCGCGCCCAGCGGATGGTCGCCGGGCAGTATGGTCGCGCCGGAGGGTGCCGGCGCGAGGCGTTCCGCTGCCCATTCGGGCAGCGGTGCGGCATGGCGCGCCGCACGGCCTGCCGCCGCTCCACCGCTCGCGACGAACCAGTGCGCGAGGCGGGCCAGCGCTGCCGCTTCATCGCCAGGCGAGACGGGCACGCCGGCCGGGCGGCCGTCCAGGCGCAGGATCAACCCGCCGTCCCCGCCGCGCTCGATGCGGAAATCGCCGGACGCGCCGCGCAGCAGCGGCGCCGGCCCGGCGTCGATTACCATTCCCATCTTGCCGGGCAGTTCCGGCAGCGCATCGAGCATCGCCAGCAGGTCGCCCGCGATGCGATGCGTGTCGTCGTCCGGCTGCCAGTCCGGCGCGATGAGGAGCGTGCGGCGCTTTTCGTTCTGCGGATCGGCATCGACGAGGTCGAGCGCGATCAGCCGCTCGACCAGCAGCGGCCAACCGCTCTCAGAGACGCCCCGCAGCTGGAGATTGCCGCGGTTGGTGAGGTCGATCAGCCCGTTGCCGTGCACCAAAGACGCGTCGCACAGCCCGAGCATCTGCGCGCACGTGAGCCGCGCCAGCCGCGGCTTCACCCGCACCAGCAATCCGTCGCCCGCCGCCATCGGCCGCCAGGCATCGGGGCACCAGCCGCGCACCGCGAAGCCGCTCATGCCGCGCCCCCGAGGCTGGCGAGGATCGAGTTGCGGCGGGTCTGCCACAGCCCCGAGGCGCGCAGCGCCACGAACCGCGCCGCCATCGCCGCCATCGCCGCCGGGTTCTCGCGGGCGAGGAAGTCGCGCACCTCGGCATCGCCCAGCGTGGCGTCGTGATACAAGTCGAACAGCTGCGGCGGCACCGCGCCGGCCAGATGCGCGAAGGCGCCGAGATGATCGAGCGTGGCCGCGATCTCGGCCGCGCCGCGAAAGCCGTGGCGGCGCATGCCGGCGATCCAGCCCGGATGGGCGGCGCGCGAACGGACGACGCGGGCGATCTCCTCGGTCAGCGACCGCGCCACGGGCCGTGTCGGGTCCCGCGCATCGAGATGGTAGAGCGCTGCCGATCCCCCGCCCAGCGCCTTGGCGGCGGCAAACCCCGCCTCATGCGCGGCATAGTCGGCGGCGAGCAGCAGGTCGGTCTCGGCCAGGTCCTGCAGGTGCACGAACGCATCCGCAGCGGCGACCCTGGCGCGCAGCCCGGCGGGGTCGGCCATTGGCTCGCGTCCGTCGAACACATGGTCCGATGCCGCGAGCCACGCCTCGCCCGCTGCGCGACGCGCCGCCTCGGTATAGGTCTCCCCCGCATCGCCGAGGCCGAGACCGTAGCTGCCCGGGCGGGGTCCATAGACGCGTGCCGCCGCATCGCCGCCGGCGAACGGGTTCCACTCGGGCGCCTCGTCGCGCGCCGCGAGCGCCCGCACCGCCTGGCCGAAGATCTGCGGCAGCGTCGGAAACGCGTCGCGGAACAGCCCGGAGATGCGGAGCGTAACGTCGATGCGCGGGCGATCGAGCATGGCGATCGGCAGGATCTCGACGCCGGTCACCCGCTCCGAGCTGCTGTCCCACACCGGGGCCGCACCCAGCAGGTGCAGCGCCATGGCGAACTCCTCGCCGGCGGTGCGCATGGTCGCCGATCCCCACAGGTCCACCACCAGCCCGCGCGGATACTCGCCATGGTCCTGGAGATGCCGCCGGATCAACTCCTCGGCCAGCACGATCCCCTGCGCGTGCGCCGCGCGGCTCGGCACCGCGCGCGGGTCGATCGCATAGAGGTTGCGGCCGGTCGGCACCACGTCGGTCCGTCCGCGATAGGGCGAGCCCGAAGGTCCGGCGGCGATCCGCCTGCCCGCCAGCGCAGCGAGCAGCCCGTCGCGCTCGGCCGCGCCGCACGGGCCTCGCCCGAATATGTGCAGGCCGTCGCCGAACTGGCCCTCCTTCACGTCGCAGACGAAGCGGTCGATGCGCATCACCGCCTCGGCCGTGCTGGTGGCGGTCTCCAGCCCCAGTTCGGTTTCGAGGCCGGCGGCACGGGCTTCGTCGCGGATCGCGATCTGCAGGCGGTCGCGCCGGGCGGGGTCGAGCCCGACGGCGTTGGAGAATTCGTCGAGCAGCGCCTCGATGCGGGCCAGCCCGGCACCGGACTGCGCGGTCGCCAGCGCCGGCGGCAGGTGGCCGATGGTCACCGCGGCGGTGCGGCGCTTGGCCTGCGCTGCCTCGCCGGGATCGTTGACGATGAACGGGTAGAGGATCGGCAGCCCGGCGGAAAGCGCCTCGGGCCAGCAGCCATCGGACAGCGCTACCGCCTTGCCCGGGAGCCATTCCAGCGTGCCGTGCGCGCCGATATGGACGAGCGCGTCGGTCCCCTGCGCCCGCAGCCAGAGGTAGAAGGCGACATAGGCGTGCCGAGGCACCCGGCCGACATCGTGATAGCTGTCCGCGCGGGAGGCGGTGTCGCCGCGTTCCGGTTGCAGCGCGACCAGCATTTTGCCGCTGCGGATCGCCGGGAAGTGGAAGCTGCCGTCGCGGAAGGCCGGGTCCGCCTCGGGGGCACCCCATGCGGCGTGCAGATCCGCTTGCAGCCCCGCGGGCAGCGCACGCAACGCTTCCAGATAGGCGGCCAGCGGCCATGACAGCGTCTCCGCCGCCAGGCGGGTCGCGAGATCCGGCACCTCCTCGCCCAGATCGGCGGCGATGCCCTCGGCGGAGGCAAGCGCGTCGAGGCCGACGGCATGGGCGATCTGCCACGCCTTGCCGGGATAGGTGGAGAGCACCAGGCCCACGCGCTTTTCCGCCAGCGGCTTTGCGGCGAGTGCGATCCAGCCGGCGACTCGCTGGACGATCGCCGCGATGCGCGCGGGATCGGCGCGATGCACGGTGCGCGAAAAGCCGAGTTCCGCGTCGCGCGGCTCCGCCTGCTTGAAGCTGGCGACGCCGGCAAAGATGCGCCCGTCGATCTCCGGCAGGACCACATGCATCGCCAGATCGGCCGGGGACAAGCCGCGCTCGGCGCCTGCCCAGGCCTCGAGTGGCGCGGTGGCGAGCGCCAGCTGGAATACCGGTGCCCCGGCCACGTCGAGCGGCGAATTGCCCTGCGCATCGCGGGCCGAGAAGGCGGTGGCGTTTACGATCGCGGCAGGAGCGAACGCCCGCACCCAGGCCTCGGTCTGCGCGCGCGCGTCGGGCGCCTTGAGCGAGGGCACGAAGATCGACAGCGTGTCGAAACCAGCGCTCTCGAAGGCCGCGTGGAGCGCCTCGAACGGATCGACGTCGCAGGCGGCGAGATAGGAGCGGTAGAAGACGAGCAGGACCAGTGGGCGACCGGTGGGGGTCCAGCTTGGCCGTTCGATGCCTCCCCCCCCCTCGTCATCCCCGCGTAGGCGGAGATCCATCGACGGGAAGCATTCGGCGCCTGTCCCCAGCGTCGTGGCAAATGGGTCCCCGCCTTCGCGGGGATGACGGGTAGGCGGGGAAACGACGCCGTGCGCAGGATGCCAGAGGCCGAATGCAGGCAACGGTGTGTACGCCTCGGCGCGTCCCGCACCGACATTCGCCGCCTTCGCCAGCATGCCCAGCGCGGCCCAGGCAGCATCGGCCCCACCCGCGTCGCAAAGCCCCGCCAGCTCCCGCAGCACGCCCAAAGGCACCGTCGACGCGGCATCCAGCCGTTCGTCGGCCCGCCCGTCCGCCGGCAGCACCGCGAGCGCGATCCCCCGCTCCCGGGCCAATGCCTCCACCTGCTGGAGGCCGTAGCTCCAATACGGCATGCCGCCGATCAGGCGGATCAGGATGCCCTTCGCCCCCGACAAGGTCCGCTCGACATAGGTGTCGACCGACAGCGGGTGCACCAGCGCCGCGAGGTTCGCCAGCCGCAGCGAGGGCAGCACGTCGCGATGGCCATGCCAGGCTGCCGCGAACGCGCCGAGGTCGCTGTCGGAAAAGGACAGCACCACCAGTTCCGCGGGCGCTTGCCCGAGGTCCTGGGGCGCGGCGTTTTCCTCCAGACCGTGCGTTTCGCGGAACAGGACGTGCATCGCCCTTGTGCCTCAGCCCGCCAGCACCGCGCGGAAGGCTGCGGCATCGACATGGTCATGCTCGGCGATCGCCACCAGCGCGGTCCCGCGCGGCTCGCCCGTGCGCCAGGGACGGTCATACTGATGGCGCACGCGGCTCCCCACCGCCTGAACGAGCAGCCGCATCGGCTTGCCCGCCACCGCCGCATAGCCCTTCACCCGCAGCACCTTGTGCTCGTGCGCCAGCCGCTCGATCCGGGCAACCAACTCGGCCGGATCGGCAATCTCGCCGAAGGTCAAGACGGTGCTGTCGAAATCCTCGTGCTCGTGATCGTCGGCACCGTCATGGTGCGAGGGGCGCGCGGCGAGGTCGTCCTCGGCGGCGGCGCCCAAACCCAGAATCACCCGCGGGTCGATCGCGCCCTCGCGGATCTCGACCACCGGCACCGGCCGCGGCGCCTCGGCGGCGATCGCCGCGCGGGCGGCGGCGACGCCCTCCGGTCCCGCGAGATCCACCTTGGTGAGCAGCACCATGTCCGCGCAGGCGAGCTGGTCCTCGAATACTTCGGCCAGCGGCGTCTCGTGGTCGATCCCCGGATCGGCCGCGCGCTGCGCCTCCAGCGCCACCAGATCGGGCGCGAACCGGCCTTCGGCGACCGCTTCGGCATCAGCCAGCGCCAGCACGCCGTCCACCGTGATGCGGCTGCGGATCGCCGGCCAGTCGAACGCCTTGAGCAGCGGCTTGGGCAGCGCGAGGCCCGAGGTCTCGATGAGGATATGGTCGGGGCGCGGCTCCAGCGCCAGCAGCCGCTCGACCGTCGGGATGAAATCGTCGGCGACGGTGCAGCAGATGCAGCCATTGGCCAGCTCGACGATGTTCTCGGCCGGGCAATCGGGGATCGCGCAAGATTTGAGGATCTCGCCGTCGACCCCCAGCGTGCCGAACTCGTTGACGACCACCGCGAGGCGACGCCCCCCGGCATTCTGGATCAGGTAGCGGATCAGCGTCGTCTTGCCGGCGCCGAGAAAGCCGGTGACGATGGTAACGGGGACCTTGGCCAGGTCGGTCATGCATGTCTTCCCCCGCGCCCGAGCGAACACACGGGGGGCTTGCCGGACGCATGTCCGGCCGGCGCGCGACGACGGGCGGGCGCGACAATCGCCCGACACCACGCGACCGTGCAGCCCCAGCCGCACAGCTTCGTCGCTCGAACGGAAGCAAGACCGTGCCACGGCCATCCCCTGGACCAAGGCAAGAGCGACCGTTGCGCCGGCAGGTCTCCTGGCTTGCGGGTCACGGCACGCTGCACGCCTTCCCAGGCCGTGTCGGCCCAGTGGCTGCCCCTCGGCGGAGGCCAGTGCATCGCGCTATCCGCTCACAGTTGCAGGGACAGCCGCGGGTTTGGGGGCCTGGGCCCCCGCACCGCATTCCCGATTAAGCCCCATGTCCGGGGCACCGGCGCGATCTTCGAAGGCCGCAAGGCCTTCGGGAAGCGCTCTAGACCCGCACCTCGATCTCGTCCAGCCTCTGCCAGCGATAGATGGCGAAGCTGATCAGCCAGCAGGCGACGAACAGGCCGATGATCGCGAAGCCGAGGCCGTTGAAATGCGCCCCCAGGTCGGCGGCGAGCCCGAACGCTCCGCCGGTCCAGCCCATCTTGTCGCCGATCAGCGCCAGCGTCTCGATCCCCCCGATCACGATCGCGACCAGCGCGGAGATCAGCGTGATGGTGACGTTGTAGTAGAGCTTGCGGATCGGCTTGACGAACGCCCACTGATAGGCGCCGAGCATCACCACCCCGTCCAGCGTATCGACCAGCGCCATCCCCGCCGCGAACAGTGCCGGCAGCACCAGCAGCGTGCCGAGCGAGACGCCGTGCGCCGCCTGCCCTGCCGACATGCCGAGGATCGCCACTTCGGTCGCCGTGTCGAAACCCAGCCCGAACAGGAAGCCGAGCGGCGCCATGTGCCAGCTCTTGCTGACCAACTGGAACATCGGCCCGAACAGCTTCGACAGCGGCCCGCGCGAGGCGAGCAGCAGGTTGAGGTCGTCCTCGACATAGGCGCCGCCCGCGCGGACGTGCTGGAAGGTCTTCCACACCGATCGCAGGATGATCAGGTTCATGCCGGCGATCGCGAACAGGAACAGCGCCGAGACGCTGGTGGCGATCACCCCGCCCACTTCCCGGAAGGCCTCCATCCCCGCCAGCGCGCCCGTCGCCAGCGCGATCCCGGCCGAGGCGATGGCGATGATCCCCGAATGGCCGATCGCGAACCACAGCCCGGTGGCGATCGGCCGCTGGCCGTCGTTCATCAGCTTGCGCGTGACGTTGTCGATCGCGGCGATATGGTCGGCGTCGACGGCGTGGCGGAGCCCCAGCCCCCAGGCGAGCAGCGCGGTGCCAAGCATCAGCGGTTGGGCATGAAACAAGGCGAAGGCCCAGCCCCAGGCGGCGAGATTGGCGGCGATCAGCCCCGCGAACAGCAGGGCCACGCGCGCGCGCAAGGCGAAAACGGACAAGATGCGGCACTCCGGCGGCGTCATGCGACCTGGCCGGGGCCACCGCGAGCGGCCGGCGCGTACCCCGGCCGGACGCTTGCCAAGCGACCGGGCCACGCAACCGCGAACGGCCCCAGCCGCTCGTGCGTCGCTCAGACGGAGTACACCGTGCCATGGCCATCCCCTGGACCAGGGCAAGAGCGACCGGACGCCGGCAGGTCTCCTGGCTTGCGGGTCACGGCGCGCTGCACGCCTTCCCAGGCGTTGCCGCCCAGTGGCTGCCTCTCCAAGGAGGCCAGTGCATCGTGCTATCCGCTCACAGTTGCAGGGACAGCCGCGGATTTGGGAGCATCACCCCCGCACCGCATTCCCGATTAAGCCCCTTGTCAGGGCACCGGCGCGATCAGCCGCCGCTGGTAGGGGAAGCGGGGCGCCCGATCAACCGCCGGTCGGTGCCGGCGCGCAGGAAATTCAGTGCGGAGACCAGCGTCAGCCCGCCGACCGCGAGCGCGGTCGCGTAGCAGCAGGTGATGAAGAAGGGCAGCCACCGCATCTCCGGCGCGCCGAAGCTGTGAACGAGCAGCAGCGCCACGCTGCCCACATAGCCGGAGGCATCGGCGACATAGATCAGGAAGCCGGCATTGGCGGCGGTGCCGATCGTCGCGATCATGGGATCGAAGAGCATCGCGTTGAACGGGGTATAGGCCAGATAGAGCCCCGCCCCCGCCACGATCATCCAGGTCAGCGGCGAGATCAGCCCTGCCTGGAAGGCCAGCGTCGAACCGCCGAGGCACAGCGCTCCCAGCAGGATCAGGCCGTGGATCGCGAGCAGCGCACGTAGATTGTCG
>JAPJRE010000162.1 GCA_030824725.1 Sphingomonas sp. | reverse complement strand
CCGCAAAGCCGCGGCCGGCTTCGCCCGCGCGGCCAGCTTCCACGGCGGCGTTCATCGCGAGAACGCGAGTCTGAAAGGCGATCTTGTCGAGGCCTTCGATCACGCTGTCGATGCCCTTGGCGCTGTCCGAGACGCGGGTCATCGCCTGAACCGCCTCGTCCGCGGTCGAACGGCCCGATCCGACCACCCCGATCGCCTGGTCGGCGCGTTCCACGGTAACGCCGGCGGCGGCCGCGGTCGCATCGATCCGCTGGTTCATCTGGGTGATGGCGGCGGCGGTCTGTTCGAGACTGGCGGCATTGGCCTCGGTGCGGCGCGCCAGATCCTCCGAGGCGCTGGCGATTTCTTGCGAGCCGGTGCGGATCGAGCTGGTGCCGTCGAGCACGGTGCCAATCAGCTCGCGCAAGCCCCCGATCGCGGTGCGGAAGTGCGTGGCGAGCTTCTCGTAATCCGACGAGAAGTCGCTGCCGATATCGGCGGTGAGATCGCCGCCCGCGACCTTGGCGAGTGCCTGGCCCAGCGCTTCCATCGCATGCTCGCGTTCGGCCTCGGCCTGGCGGCTGCGCGCCTCGGCCTGCTGGCGGGCGATTTCGGAGGTGCGGAAGTGCTGCAGCGCCTCTGCCATTGCGCCGATCTCGTCGGCGGCCCGGTGCGCCGGAATGGCGATGTCCACCTTGCCCGCGGCGAGCGCGCGCATCGCCTCGGTCATCTGCGCCAGCGGCGAGAACATGCGGCGGCCGGCATACCAGGCGGCGCCGGCGACGAGCAGCGAGATGATCGCTGCCGACAAGGCCAGCGTCCAGCGTGCGCCGCCGATCGCGCCCATCACGTCGCTCTCGGGTATGCCGACGAACAGGATGCCGATCGTCTTGCCCGAGGCGTCCTTGATCGGATCATAGGCGGTGAAGAAGGGCTTGCCGAGGATGTCGGCGGTCCCGCGATAGGGCTGGCCCTTGTCGAGCACCGTCTCATAGGCGGCGTTGCGGGCGAGCGGGGTGCCCACCGCGCGGCTGCCGTCTTCCTTCAAGACGTTGGTCGAGACGCGCATGTCGCCGCGGAAGATCGTGGCGGTGCCGCCGACCAGGCGCTTCACTTCGTCGACCGGTGCATCCCACGCGTTGAGCTTGTGGGTGCCGACATAGAGGTCGTCGCCCTCAACGCGGAAGTCCGCACCATAGCCCTTGAGCACGCTCCAGGCGACGCGCATGTTCACTTCCTGGCGCTCCGCCGCGGTCTGTGCGGCCTGTTGGGTGAGCGCATGATCGGCGACGAAGAAGGTCGCGATGGCAAGAAGGATCATGCCCCCCACGGCGAGCACGGTGGTCTTGGAGGCGAGCGAAAGGTTGTGAAGGCGCGTCAGCATGTCGATCCCGTCAAAATGACCCCGCGGCGCCCGTTGCGCACTCAATGCGGTAATCTCCGTATTCATTATAGTGCAGGGAATAGGCGGGCGGTTTTGGGGTGCCTAAGGGCAAGTACGGAGACTTGTGCGTTGGGCATCCGGATCTTGCACGAGGTGGAGAGATGGACGAGGAAGTCACAGGTGGGTGTCAATGTGGCCGCATCCGCTACCGGGTGCGGATCGAGAATGACGACGCCTATCTCTGCCATTGCCGGATGTGCCAGCGTGCGACCGGCGGCGTCTCGATCGCGTTCAAGGGCGTGGCGAAGGCGGACATCCGCTGGGAGCGGGAGCCCGACCGCTATCGGTCCTCGCCGATCGCCGAGCGCGGTTTCTGCCGGGAATGCGGCACGCCGCTGACCTTCGAATTCCTTGACGGCGAGACTCTGGACCTGACGATCGGCAGCTTCGATGCGCCGGGCCGCTTCCAGCCCCGCCACAACTACGCCGTGGAGAGCATGCACGAACAGTGGCTCGACACGACCGCGCTGCCCCGATACCGCACCGAGGACAACCCGAACGTCGTCAAACGATGGATGGACGCAATTGGCCGACTACCCGACTGAAACGCACCGCTTCGCCAGCTTCGATGGGCAGGAGATCGCCTGGACCGAGATGGGGGAGGGGCGGCCCGTGGTGCTGATCCACGGCTATTTCTCCACCGCCGAGGTCAACTGGATCAAATATGGCCATGCCGCAAAGCTCGCCGCGCGTGGCTTTCGGGTGATCATGCCCGATCTGCGCGCGCATGGACACAGCGCCAAGCCGCACGATCCCGCCGCCTATCCGCCCGACGTGCTGATGCGCGACAATTTCGCGCTGATCGCGCATCTCGACCTCACCGACTATGACCTAGGCGGCTATTCGCTGGGGGCGCGCACCGTGGTGCGGATGCTCGCCAACGGCGCCACGCCGGACAAGGTGGTGCTCTCGGGCATGGGGCTGGACGGGCTGGTCGCGACCAAGGGCCGCGGCGCCTATTTCCACCGCGTGCTCACCAATCTCGGCAGCTTCCAGCGCGGCAGCTCCGAATGGCTGACCGAGGCCTTCCTCAAGACGACCAAGGGCGATCCGGTCGCGCTGCTCCGCATCCTCGATACCTTTGTCGACACGCCGCGCGACGAGATCGCGGCGATCGCCCAGCCGACCGCGGTGATCTCGGGCGCCGAGGATTACGACAATGGCTCGGCCAAGGAGGTGGCGGACCTGCTGCCGTACGGCCTGTTCATCGAAATCCCGGGCAATCACATGAGTGCGGTCACCCGGCCCGAGCTCGGCGATGCGCTGGTCGAGTTCCTCGCCGGTTGACGCGGGTGGGCAAGGCGCGGCAGGGTCGCGCCTTTCTTGTTCCCGGGGACTTAGCATCATGATCCGTACCGGCCTTTCGCTCGCGGCGCTCGCCGCGATGCTCGCCGCACCCGCCCAGTCGCAGACCAGCACGACGCCCGCCGCCGCGCCGACCGCTTCCGAGGCCGCCGCGTTCCTTACCCAAGCACAGCAGGAAATGGCGGCGTTCACGCTCACCGCCTCGCGGGTCGCCTGGGTCAACGCGACCTACATCACCGACGATACCGATGCGCTCGCCGCCGATTACGGCGCCAGGGGCACCGAGATGGCGGTCCGCTTCGCGCTGGATGCCGCCCGCCTGCAGAAGGCGCCGGGGCTCACGCCGGAGCAGCAGCGCCAGCTGACCATGCTCCGCGCCGCGCTGGTGCTCCCTGCGCCGACCACCCCGGGCGCTGCCCAGCAGCTCAGCGACATTTCGACCAAGCTCGGCTCCTTCTACGCCAAGGGCAAGGGTACGCGCGGCGGCAAGCCGATCAACGGCAGCGACATCGAAGCCGCGATGGGCACCAGCCGCGATCCCAACGAGCTCAAGGAAATGTGGGTCAGCTGGAACGACGCTGTCGGAGCGCCGATGCGCCCCGATTACACCAAGCTGGTGGGCATCGCGAATCAGGGCGCGAAGGAGCTGGGCTTCGCCGACACGGGCGCGCTGTGGCGCTCCGGCTATGACATGCCACCGGCCGAGTTCGCGGCGATGACCGACAAGCTGTGGAACGAGGTGAAGCCGCTCTACGTCGCGCTCCACACCTATGTCCGCCGCAAGCTCAACGAGAAGTATGGCGACGCGGTGCAGGCCAAGACCGGCCCGATCCGCGCCGATCTGCTCGGCAACATGTGGGCGCAGGAATGGGGCAATATCTACGACGTGGTCGCGCCCAAGGGGGCAGGTGATCTCGGCTATGACGTGGGCGACCTGCTCAAGGCCAAGAACTACGACTGGAAGAAGATGGTCCAGACCGGCGAGGGCTTCTACTCCTCGCTCGGGTTCGCGGCGCTGCCGGGCACCTTCTGGGAACGCTCGCTGTTCCTGAAGCCCGCCGATCGCGAAGTGCTGTGCCACGCCTCGGCATGGGACATCGACGAGAAGGACGATATCCGCATCAAGATGTGCATCAAGGTGAATGCGGACGATTTCGTCACGATCCACCACGAGCTTGGCCACAATTACTACCAGCGCGCCTACAAGGCGCAGCCGGCGCTGTATCGCAACGGCGCGAACGACGGCTTCCACGAGGCGATCGGCGACTTCGTCGCACTCTCGATCACGCCCGAATATCTGGTCCAGATCGGCCTGCTCGATCGCGCCCAGGTGCCGAGCGCCGACAAGGATATCGGCCTGCTGCTCCGCCAGGCGATGGACAAGGTGGCGTTCCTGCCGTTCGGCCTGCTGGTCGACAAATATCGCTGGCAGATCTTCGACGGCACGATTCCCGCCAACCAGTATGAGGCCGGCTGGAACAAGCTGCGCCTCCAGTATCAGGGCATCGTGCCGCCGGTGGCGCGCGACGAGACCAGGTTCGATGCGGGCGCCAAGTATCACGTGGCGGGCAGCGTGCCGTACACGCGCTACTTCCTTGCGCGGCTGCTCCAGTTCCAGTTCTACAAGGCGGCGTGCGACCAGTCGGGCTGGAAGGGCCCGCTGCATCGCTGCAGCTTCTACGGCAACAAGGAAGTGGGCGCGCGGCTGAACAAGATGCTCGAGATGGGCGCGTCCAAGCCCTGGCCCGATGCGCTGCAGACCTTCACCGGCAGCCGCGAGATCTCGGGCAAGGCGATGGTCGAGTATTTCGCGCCGCTCAAGACGTGGCTCGACGAACAGAACAAGGGCCAGCCGCAGGGATGGTGATCGGAGCGGTCGCAGCGCTGATCTGGGTCGGCGCTGCGGCTGCCGATCCGGGGATCAGCATTTTCCAGGGCGGGCGAGTGCATTCGCCCGACGGACACTGGACCCTGAAGGTCCATGCGGCCGATCTGGACGCGGGGCAGATGTCCGCGCCGGTCTGGCTCATCGGACCTAAGGGTTACCGGCGCAGGCTGATGGTAGCCGAGCGCTACGTGACGGTGCGATGGCTTCCCGCCATTGGCAAGGTGGCGCTGATGGAGCGCACCATCCACTTAAACCGCATCGCGGTCTTCACGCTTGGCGCGCGCGACTCCTACCATCCCGATCGGATCGAGAAGCAGATCGAGGCCGATCTACGGCGAACAGGTCCGGCGCTGCAAACCATCGTGAACCGCACCATTGTGTTCGGAGACGAGACCCGACCTTGCGTCCTCGTCCAGGAGTCGGGCCTGCCTCCGGGCAAACGCGAAGGCTCTTTCATCGCACGAACGGCTGCGTACCAGATCGACTTTGCGACCGGCGGCACCCGAAGAATTGCCCGGTGTCATGGTGCGTCGATCGAATAAGCCGATGCGCCCTGGACAAGGCCGGAGTTACCCCTCCGGGTGCTCATCTGGGATCATGTTCTCGTCGGCGATTTCCGCATTCCACTCCGCCGAGCTGTCGGTGCCGTCGGGCTGGTGTGCGGTGCCGGGCTGGGTGTCTGGCGTGTCGCGGGTTGGTTCGGGGTTCATGGCGCTCTCCTTGTCCAAGGGAAACGCGCTCGCCGCCGCCCGGTTCAGTGATGCGTGCGGAACAGGAAGAAGGCGCCTGCCGCGATCAGTGCGAAGCCGATCAGATGGTTCATCGTGATCCGCTGCCCCAGATACAGCACCGAGAAGGCGGCGAAGACGGTGAGGGTGATCACCTCCTGCATGCCCTTGAGCTGTGCCGCCGAATAGACCACGCTGCCCAGCCGGTTGGCCGGCACGGCGAAGCAATATTCGATCAGCGCGATGCCCCAGCTGGTGAGGATGACCAGCAGCAGCGGCGCGTTCTTGAACTTCAGATGCCCATACCAGGCGAAGGTCATGAACACGTTCGAGACGAACAGCAGCCCGATCGGCAGCAGGCGATCCATCATCGGCATGGCTGTTCAGCCCGCATAGGCGCCGCGCAGCCGATCCATCGACTCGCGGTGGGTGAGGTCTAGATGCAGCGGCGTTACGGTGACGAACCCGGCCTCGATCGCGTCGAGATCGGTGTCTGGCGCCGCCTGGTGCGGCATCCGCCCCATCGCCAGCCAGTAATAGGGGAAGCCGCGCGGATCGAGCCGCTTGTCGAGCGCGACGCGGCCATAGTCGCGGAAGCCCTGCGATACGACCTTGATTCCCTGCACGGCGTCGGCCGCGATCGGCGGGAAGTTGATGTTGACCAGCGTGCGCGGCTCCATCGCGACATCGAGCAGCGGCCGCAGCACGCGCTCGCCCCAGGCCTCGGCGGTATCGAACGGCACCGCGTCGCCCATGCCGCTGCGCGCGTAGCACTGGCTGAGAGCGATCGAGCGGATGCCCGCCAATGCGCCTTCCATCGCTGCCGAAACGGTGCCCGAATAGCTGACATCCTCGGCGAGGTTGCCGCCGCGATTGACGCCCGAAAGGATCAGGTCGGGCTTGGCGTCGGCCATCACCTCGCCGAGCGCGAACATCACGCAATCCGTGGGCGTGCCCTTCACCGCATAACGGCCCTCGCCGTGGCGGCGGACGCGGAACGGCTCGGTGAGGGTGAGCGAGCGGCCCTTGCCCGATTGCTCCTCCGCCGGCGCGACGATGGTGATATCGTCCGAGAGCGTCCGCGCGATCCGTTCCAGCACGGCCAGGCCGCGGGCGTGATAGCCGTCGTCGTTGGTGAGGAGGATCCGCATCAGCCGCGCGGTTCGAGCAGGGTGAGTCCGCCCAGATAGGGCTGGAGCACCGCCGGCACCGCCACCGCGCCATTCTCCTGCTGATAATTCTCCAGAACCGCAACCAGCGTGCGGCCCACCGCCAGGCCCGAGCCGTTGAGCGTGTGGACGAAGCGCGTGCCCTTCTCGCCCTCGGGGCGGTAGCGCGCGTGCATCCGGCGCGCCTGGAAGTCGGCGCAGGTCGAGCAGGACGAGATCTCGCGATAGCGGTCCTGCCCCGGCAGCCACACTTCTAGGTCGTAGGTGCGCGCCGCGGTGAACCCCATGTCGCCGCTGCACAGCTTCATCCGGCGGAAGGCGAGGCCGAGCTTGGTCAGCACGTCCTCGGCGGCGTCGGTCATCCGCTCATGCTCGGCTTCGGACTGGTCGGGGGTGGTGATCGAGACCATCTCGACCTTCTCGAACTGGTGCTGGCGGATGAAGCCGCGCGTGTCGCGGCCCGCAGCCCCCGCCTCGGAACGGAAGCAGGCGGTGAGCGCGGTGAGGCGGAGCGGCAGTTCCTCCTCGCTCAGGATCTTCTCGCGCACCGCGTTGGTCAGGCTCACCTCGGCGGTGGGGATCAGCCAGCGGCCGTCGGTGGTCTGGAACAGGTCCTCGGCGAACTTGGGCAGCTGGCCGGTGCCGAACAGCGCCTCGTCGCGCACCAGCAGCGGCGGCACGCATTCTTCATAGCCATAGCTGCCGGTCAGCGTGTCGAGCATGAACTGGCCGAGCGCGCGGTGCAGCCGGGCGGCGGCGCCGCGCACGAAGGTGAAGCGCGCGCCGGACATGGCCGCGCCGGTCTCGAAGTCGAGACCGAGCGCCGGGCCGATCGCGTCATGCTCCTTCGGCGGGAAGGCGAAGGCGGGAACGGTGCCGCGCTCGTGCACGAACACATTGTCATTCTCGTCCGCACCGAGCGCCACGTCCGGATAGGGGAGGTTGGGCAGGGCGGCGAGCCGGCCTTCCAGTTCCTCGCCCACCGCCTTTTCCTCGGCCTCCAGTGCCGGCATCCGCTCCTTGAGCGCCGCCACTTCCGCCATCAGCGCCGCGGCGGCTTCCTCGTCCTTCTTCGCCTTGGCGGCGCCGATCGCCTTCGAGGCCTCGTTGCGGCGCGCCTGGCCGGCCTGCAACTCGGTCACCAGCGCGCGGCGGCGTTCGTCGAGCGCCAGCAGCGCTTCCGATTGCGGCTCGAGGCCGCGCTTGGCCAGGCCCTGGTCGAAGGCTTCGGGATGTTCGCGGAGAAAGCGGATATCGTGCATGGCGCGAACCTATGGCCGGGGCCCGTTCCCCACGCAACCCCGCCGCCGCCCGCCCGTTGGTTGCTCCCATGAACAGCGACAAGGAGAGCGCGATGCTGGTTCCCCATGATGCGATGGTGGTGGTCGCCGATGGCCGCAAGCTGCTGATGCTGCGCAACCAGGGCGATGCGGAATATCTCAACCTCGAAGTGGTGCGGAAGGAACTCCACCCGAACCCCAAGGACTCGGACCAGAAGACCGATTCGTCGGGCGCGGCGGCGTCCACGCGCGGCGGCGGGCAGTTCGCATCGTCCGGCGGCACGATGGGCGAAACCGATTTCCATCAATTGGAAGAAGATCGCTTCGCCGCCGAGGTTGCGGGCATGCTCAAGGAAGAGGCGCTGCGCAACAGCTTCGAGTCGCTGATCATCGTCGCGCCGCCCAAGACGCTGGGCGAACTGCGCAAGCATTACCATGTCAGCGTCAGCGATCGGCTGAAGGGCGAATTAGCCAAGGACCTGACCGATCATCCGGTGCCGGACATCGAAAAGGCGCTGCAGTCCGCCTGAAGACTCGTGGCGGACGGGGCCTGCGTCGCGTCCGCCACCGCCCACCATTATCGCGCCGAGCCGCCCCTGTTCGATTTCAGGACGGAAGCTGCCCGCTGGACGGCGTCTGTGTCCGTCCGAAACGGAAAAAGTGCAAGTGGTTCAGGGATTGCTAATTTCTACTGAACTATAGGGA
>JAPJRE010000161.1 GCA_030824725.1 Sphingomonas sp. | reverse complement strand
CGGCCCGATCCCGCCACGCTGCCGGCCGAGGCACAGTTCGCCCGCTACGACGCCAATGGCGACGGCGCGCTCGACAAGGCCGAAGTTGGCAGCTGGCTCGCCGCCCTGCGCACCGCCAAGGATGCGGACTTCAAGCCCGACACACCCGAGGCCAAGGCCTGGATCGACCGCAGCTTCCTCGGCGCCGACGCGAACCGCGACGACAAGATCAGCCGCGAGGAACTGGTGCGCTTCCTCACCCCCGTCAACGGCTGACATCCCCGTTGCGGCCGCCGCCGGCCCGGCTATGATGGCGGCATGGCGCAGCTGATCGATCGCTTCCAATCCTCTACCGCCGGATGGCTCAAGGGTTCGTTCGCCGGCTGGGCGACCGTGGCGCTGTGCCTGGTCGGCGTAGGCTTCATCATCCTCGCGGTGCGTTGGATCGGCAACAAGGCGACGCTGTACGAGGTTACCGAAGACCGAATCGTCCTTTACCGCGGCATCGTCCGCAAATCGATCGACGAGATCGAGCTGTACCGGGTGAAGGACGTGCGGCTCGACTATTCGATCGTCAACCAGATCTCGGGCATCGGCACGCTCACCATCACCTCGTCGGACGAGACGACGCGCGGCGGCGCGCTGGTGATCCGCGACGTCGAATATGCCCGCGAACGTCGCGAGAAGCTGCGCGAACTGGTGAGCAACGCCCGGCGGCTGCGCGGCGTGCGCGAAATCGACATGGTGCAGGAAGATCCGCGCGGCTGAGGTCGGTCGCGAAACACTGTCCATCGGCGCGCCGAACTGCTAACAGGTAACCATTGATTCGGGTCGTACCCGGGTCCGTTGCCGTTCTGGTCGGGGGAACGACAGACGTCGAAGTCACGCGACGGTCGCCACATAAATAAAATCGCCAGTTGATCGCAAAAGCACTGCTCTCGAGGGGGAGAGGCGTGTGGGTACGAACTATCCGAAGCCGGCCGTCCGGCGGCTGAAGGTCTATGCCTTCGATCCGCAGGCATCGGTCACGCTGGCCACGGCGATGGCCAATGACTATGTCATCGAGCTTCCCTGGGAGGAGCGGTGGGAAGCGCCGCTCGAAAAGGGGCCGGTCAACGATTATGTCGAGGTGATCGATATCGATCCGGCCGCGGGCCTGTTCTACGCGCCGGTCGACCTCGACCATCCACATCTCCGCGATGGCGGGCTCGAGCCTTCCGAGGGGCGGCCGCAATTCCACCAGCAAATGGTGTTCGCCGTCGTGATGCGGACCATCCGCGCCTTCGAGCGGGCGCTGGGCCGGGTGGTGCTGTGGGCGCGGGACGAACAGCTTTCGGTGTACGACAAGACGCTCTCCGCAGTGGAGCGCAACTTCACCCGGCGGTTGCGGATCTATCCGCATGCGCTGCGCGAGGCGAACGCCTATTACAGCCCGGCCAAGCGCGCGCTGCTGTTCGGCTATTTCAAGCCCGACCAGGAAGCCGCCGACGTGCAGGCCAGCTGGGTGTTCACCTGCCTCTCGCAGGACATCGTCGCGCATGAAACGGCGCACGCGATCCTCCACGGCATGCGCCAGCGCTCGATCGAGCCCAGCGGCATCGATGCCGCCGCCTTCCACGAGGGCTTTGCCGACATCGTCGCGCTGCTCCAGCATTTCTCGATGACGGAGGTGGTGCGCCAGCTGCTCGCCGCCAGCGGCGGCTCGCTTCGCGAGGCGGGGCTGCTGACCGGGCTGGCCGAGCAGTTCGGCCGCGCGATCGGGCGCAGCAAGTCGCTCCGCTACGCGCTGGAGGCCTTGGGCGAGCGGGCGGACGCGCCGCGGGACGGATCGGCGGCCAGCATCGTCGCCGCCATCCGCGCGCTGGGCGACACCACCGAGCCCCATGCCCGCGGCGGCTTCCTCGTCGCCGCGGTGTTCGACGCCTTCGTCACCATCTACGAACGCCGCACCGAGGACCTGCTGCGGCTCGCCCGGCCGGGGCTGGTGCCGGGCAACGGGCTCAGCCCGGACCTGGTCGGGCGGCTGGCTAAGGAGGCGGCGACCGCAGCGGACCAGGTGCTGCGCATGTGCGTCCGCGCGCTCGACTATCTGCCGCCGGCGACCGTGAAGTTCGGCGAGTATCTGCGCGCGATCATCACCGCGGACACCGATCTCGTCCGCGACGATCCGCTGCGCTACCGCATCGCCTTTGTCGAGGCGTTCAAGCGCTGGGGCATCACCGTGCCCGGCTGCATCTCGATGGCGCCCGACAGCCTGTTGTGGGATGCGCCGCGGCTGGAGGACTATCCGGACATCCTCAAGCACGCCCAGGAGGACCGCAAGACGCCGCTGACCGATCCTGCCGACGCGCTCAACATGCAGTTCACCGATCTGCTGAGCCTCCTGAAATTCGGCGTGACCTTCGAATCCGCCGGCAAGGTCGACGGCGCCTATTCGATGGCGGACTATGGCGGCGCGGAAGACGGGCGGCGCAACCTGCGCAACCTAGCGATGGAAGTCGTCGTCCACAACCAGGCCACAATCCATGACTGGCTGGCCGCGCGCGCAACCGATTCGGTCGATTGGGAGCGGCTGCTCGGGCTGCGCATGATGCCCGTGGCAGACAGGCCGGCCAATTATGGCCCCCCGCTCCTGTCGATCAATGGCAGCCTTGGCGAGGGCAAGCGCAAGCGGCAGCCGACCTTCGAGGTTCATTCGGCCCGCATCTCGCGGCGCACGGGTCCCGACGGGTTCGAGATGCACATGCTGATCGCCGAGATCGTCCAGCGCCGTCGCGGCTATTTCGACCTGAAGGAGCAGGCTGCCGCCGATAGCGGCGACAAGGGCTTCATCGGCGAGGAGCGCTGGGCGGAGCCGGATTTCTGGTTCCGCGGCGGCGCAACGCTGCATATCGACCTGCGCGACGGCCGGCTGCTGCGCATCCTGCGCAAGCGGATCGATGACGAGGAGCGGATGGAGCGCGAACGTGCCTTCCGCAGCGGCGAGACCACCGGCACGCCCGCCGCCGCGCCACATGCCGGCGAACCCTTCGCCTTCATTCATCGGGGGTCGTGATGGCCAGCACAGCACCGGCGGCCGCGGCGCCGCTCGAAGTCCATGTCCGCATGTACCGGGGGCTCCTGCCGGGGGCGACCTATGAAGGAATGCTGGGGGACTGCTTTCTGCTCCGGCTGGTGCAGGGCGATCGGGCCTCGCACATTCTGATCGACTGCGGCCTGCTGCTGGGCAGCGCCGACGCCGACAAACGGATGCGCGCAATCGCCGCCGACATCGTCGCCACCACCGGCGGCGTGCTGGACCTGCTGGTCGTCACCCACGAGCATTGGGACCATATCTCCGGCTTCTCGCAGGCGCAGGCCGTGTTCCTGGGCGCGCCCGATCCGGCGACGGGCGCGGAGACGCTGCAGGTCGCCAATCTCTGGATGGGCTGGACGGAGAAGGACGGCGATCCCCAGGTCGAGCGGCTGCGCGCCCGCTTCGACAAGGCAGGGTTCGCGCTCAATGCGCTGGCCGCCCGGCTGAAGAAGGAGGGTGCCGCGGCCGCCTCGCAGGCGGTGGAGCTGCAGGGCTTTCGCGGCGACGCGAGCAACGGTGCCAAGCGGCTGCAAGGCCGCGAGATCATGGCCGCGCTCAAGCGCAAGGCCAAGGCGCCGCCGCAGTTCCTCGAACCCGGCACGGTGCTGCCGACGCCCGTCGTCCGGCCCGGCGCCCCTGCCCTGCGCGCTTATGTGCTGGGCCCGCCCCGCGACGAGCGCCTCCTGTTCAAGGACAAGCCCTCGACCAAGGGGCAGGAAACCTATCTGGCCGAGCTCAAGCTGAGCGACGACATTCTGCGCTTTGCCAACGGCGCCGATCTGACGGCGGATCCCGATACGCCGTTCGCGCCGCAATATCTCCGGCTGAAGATCGCGGACATCCGCGCCGCCGTCGACGCCGGCGAGGTGCTGGAAGGCGACGCGGCCTGGGCGGCGCTCCATTATTATGGCTATGCCGGGCCTGCGGGAGACACCACCCCGACCGATCGTGAGACGTTGCTGAACGAAGCCGACAAGCGCCGCACCGTCGATGCCGATTGGCTGGGCGCCGCCGATCCGCTGGCGCTCAAGCTGGACAGCGACACCAACAACACCAGCCTGGCGCTCGCCTTCGATCTGCCCGACGGCACCTCGATGGTGTTCGCCGCCGATGCGCAGGTCGGCAACTGGCTGTCCTGGCATGAACAGCGTTATCGCGACGAAACCGGCGCCGAGCACAGCGCCGAACAGATCCTCAACCGCACCCGCTTCTACAAGGTGGGCCACCATGGCAGCCACAACGCGACGCTGGATGCCAAGGGGCTGGCGATGATGACCCACCAGGAGCTGGTAGCGGCGATTCCCACCGACGAGGCCTTTGGCAAGACGCAGGGCCGCAGCGGCTGGCAGATGCCCAATCCGCGGGTGAACGCGGCGCTGCTGGCGCGCACCCAGGGCCGCATCCTGCGCAACGACCGCCGCTATGGCGCCGCCGCGCGGGCCGCCGATCCGCACCTGCAGCAGGTCGATCCCGGCTTCTTCGAACGGATCGTCGATGAGGACCTGTATCTGGAATTTCGCGTGTTGTGACGATCGATGAGGGGGAGTTGCATGCCGACGATTCATGAAGCGCGCGATGCGATCGCGACTACCGAACTGCCCGCCGTGGAGGCCTTTGCCGCGGATGCCCCGGCCGGCGGCGGCATGCCGGATTTCGACGTCGACAAGGAACAGTCGGTGGTGATCGGCTCGGATGTCGTCTCGTTCGGCACCGGCGTCGATGCCGAATTCCGCCAGGCGATCGCCGACAGCGCGCTGTTCGCCCAGCTCGCCGCGCTGAAGGAAGTTGGCCCGGATGCCGATCCGATGCTGTTCTTCGATGCCTATTTCCACCGGCTCCTGCAGCTCGGCTGGCTGGTCCAGCAGCGCGACACCTCGGAACTCGACGTGCGGGGGGACGGGTTCGACGTGCACCACGCGATCACCGGGGTAATCACCGCGTTCCTCGCCCCCATTGCCGGGGCGGCCCAGGCGGTGCTCGCCGTGCTGGAGGGCCTCTATCGGATGAACACAAGCGCGCCGTT
This sequence comes from Sphingomonas sp., assembly GCA_030824725.1. Lineage (GTDB taxonomy): Bacteria > Pseudomonadota > Alphaproteobacteria > Sphingomonadales > Sphingomonadaceae > Sphingomonas. The sequence goes on along the minus strand of JAPJRE010000161.1, from coordinate 3,453 downwards.
CATCACCCTGTTCAACAAGCGCAGCACCCGGCAGAAGATCGGCCGCTTCCAGTTCACCTATGTCCGCCAGGACGCGGAAAAGGGGCTGCTCGCCGAAATGGCGGCGTTCGGGCTGACCGCGAACGAAGCGATCACCCAAGTGCTGTTCTTCAAGATCCATCGGAACCGCGCCTCGGTGCGCCGCAGCCTGGGCCAGCTTTCGATCGCGCCGGATGCGCTGCGCGGCATCCGGGCGCAGCTTGCCGCCAAGGTGCAGGCGTTCCGCGTCTCGATGATCGCCGAGGCGGACCTTGGGACGGTGGAGGCCTGAACCATGGCGAAATGCCCCTTCGCCGAACAGATGCCGATCAGCGGTACCTCGGGTTCCTTTACCGGGGGCCCCTTCAAGATCGTCCACCACACCACCGAAGGCAGCGGCGCCCAGGCCGACTTCGACGCCTTCCGCACCAAGAAGGCCGATCCGCACTTCACCGTGGATGCAGTGAAGATCTACCAGCATATCGACACCGGCACGGCGGCCCGCGCGCTGCGCCACCCAAAGGCCACGCCGGAGACCAACCGCGACAGCGCGCTGCAGATCGAATTGGTCGGCTTTGCCGGCGCCAACAAGAATCCGCGCGCACTGGCCAATGTCGCGCGCCTGTGCCGCTGGCTGGAAGCGACCCATGCGATTCCGCGCGTCTGGCCGGCGGGGCCGCCCAAGCCGGGCGTGGGCGGCCGCGATCCGGGCGGGCATGTCCGCGACCAGGCGGTGTGGGACAAGCGGGGCGGCCATTATGGCCATTCGCAGGTGCCCAACAATTCGCACTGGGACCCCGGCTATTCGGCGCTCGAATCCGCCTATGTGCTCGCGGCGGAGTTCGATGCGCGGGGCCATTGCACCAATCCCGAGCATCCGGCGGTGAAGGCGCTCGCCGACCGGCCGCTCGCCGCCGCGCCCGAACATCCGGCGGTGATCGAGGATCACAACGACGACGTCGGCGAGCCGGAGTGAGCCGCTGCCGTTGATCGCCGCGGCGATCCGGACCGAATAGGGCCAGACTGAATAGGGCCAGACTGAATAGGAGAGGAGCGTGCAAATGGCAGACCAGTTCGCAGGTACCGACGACGGCGACATCGAGCAGCTGTTCAATTCGCCCGACTATGACCCCGACGGGATCGGCCTTGCGCTCTCGGGCGGCGGCTACAAGGCCGCCGCCTATCATGTCGGTGCGCTCATCCGGCTGAACGAGCTGGGCTGGCTTCCCCGCCTGTCGCGCGTCACCAGCGTCTCCGGCGGGTCGATCACCGCCGGCTTCCTGGGGCTCCACTGGCACAAGCTGGCGTTCGACGCGAACGGCGTCGCGACCAACTTCGACGCCGTGATCGTGCAGCCGCTGCACGCCTTCCTTACCGAAGTGAATCTCGACGTGACGCAGGGCCTGCTCGGACTGCTGCTGCCGTTCCGCTCGGCGGCGGACGGGGTGGCGGGCGGCTATGACAAGCATCTGTTCCACGGCGCGACCCTGCAGGACCTGCCCGAGGAAGCACCGGGCGTCGCCCCGCGCTTCGTGATCCTGGCGACCAATTACGAACTCAACTCGCTATGGCGTTTCGCCCGGCCCTATGCTGCAGACTACCGCGTGGGGCGGATCGACCACCCCACTTTGCCGCTGTCGCGGGTGGTGGCGGCGTCGTCGGCCTTCCCGCCCTTCTTCTGCCCGATCGAGATCGACCTGCGCGGCCAGCGCTGGATCCCCACCCCGGGCGCGGACAAGCATGAGGGCCCGTTCCTCGAACGCGCGCTGCTCGCCGATGGCGGCATCTACGACAATATGGGGCTGGAGCCGATCTGGAAACGCTATGGCACGCTGCTCGTCAGCAATGCCGGCGGGCATTTCGACGAGACGCACCACCCCAGCGACTGGTTCAGCCTGTTGCTGCGGGTGATCAACATGATCCACCGCCAGGCGGAGAACAACCGCCAGCGCCCGCTGATGCTGCTTGCCAGGCTGAACCAGCGACGCGTGGCCTATTGGCCGCTCCGCAACGGCGCCGCCAATTATCCCCAGCCTTCGGGACAACTGCCGAGCGCCGAGGATGTGGCGGAGGCGCAGGACGAGAGCGTGCGGCTGTGGTCGCTGGGGCTGAAGGCGTTCGCGCGGCTCGCCAACCATGGCTACAGCCTGTGCGACAGCGCGCTGGGCTCGTACCTCGCGCCGCCGCCGCACCCGCAGGTAGCGAAGCTGCCCTTCTGAGCCTCACCCCAGGTCCGGCGCAATCTCCACGGCCAGGCCGTCGAGCGCCGGGCCGAACGCGATCTGGCACGAAAGCCGCGAGGTCGGCCGCCGCTGCGCGGCCCCCTCGAGCAGCGCGTCCTCGTCGTCGCTGATCGGCGGCAGCCGATCGGCGTAGGCCGGGTCGACATAGACGTGGCAGGTCGCGCACGACAGGCATCCGCCGCAAAAAGCCGGCAGCGCCTCGAACCCTGCGTCGCGGAGGATCTCCATGACGCTCATCCCGTCCTGCGCCGCGACGGCCGTTTGCGCTCCGGCAGGCGGCGTGACCAGAAGTTTCAGCATTGTCTTCACCTTGAACGAAGGGGAGCGGGAGGCGCAGGCTGCGCCTCCCGCGAGAGGAAGATCGCCGTGCCGCCCGGTGGCGGCGCGGTTCAGTAATGGATGCGGAAATCGATGCCGACGCGCCGCGGGGTCAGCACCGATCGGGCATAATAGCGCTCGACCACCCCCGTCCGCGCCTGGTTGAACGAGCTGAGGTCGTTGCTCACCGCAGTATAGGCATATTTGTTGAAGATGTTGTCGGCGAACAGGCCCACTTCGAACCGGTCGCCGCGATAGGTGATCGAGGCGCGGTGGGTCATATAGTCGGGAATGGCCTCGCCATTGCCGCGCAGCCCGACGCGCGAATAGATGTCACCGGTATAGGTGGCCGCCCAGCTCGCCTCGATCGAGCCGCCCGCCGGCAGCGGATAGGTGTACATCACCTGCGCGCTGCCCGAATGCTGGGCCGAGCCCGGCAGGCGGTCGCCGTTCTTGGCATCATAGCGCACGCCTTGGCTGACGACGAGGCTGGGCACATCCTCGGTCAGGTGCGCATCGACATAGGAATAGGTGCCCTGCAGCGTGACGCGCGGCGTGACCTTGAACGAGCCGGAGAATTCGACGCCCTTGGATTCGGCCGCGCCGGCATTGGTGGTGATGCCAACGGCGCCGTTCACCGTCTGGCTGGGCACCTGCACGTCGCTCCATTTCACCCGATAGACGTCGACCGTGAACTGCAACCTCTTGTCGAGCAGCGTGGCGCGCAGGCCGAGTTCCATGTTGCGCGTCTTGTCCGGCCCATAGGCAAGCTCGTTGGGCAGCGCGCAGACATTCTGCCCCGGCGGCAGCGGCACGACGCACGGCGCGACGCGGTTGACGCCGCCGATGCGGTAGCCGGTGCTGTAGGTGGCAT
>JAPJRE010000160.1 GCA_030824725.1 Sphingomonas sp. | reverse complement strand
CGCGAGCCAGCGGTCGAACGCCTCGGCCGGCATCGCCACCACGTCGAATGCCATCAGGGCATGCGAAAGCCCGCAGAACTCGGTGCACTGGCCGCGAAAGCGCCCAGCACGGGTGGCGCGGACGGGCAGGTCGTTGGTGCGGCCGGGGATCATGTCCATTTTGCCGGCCAGCCCCGGAATCCAGAAGCTGTGGACGACATCGCCGCCCGCCAGCCGGAACAGCACCGTGCGGCCGACGGGAATGCGAATCTCGTTCGCGCTTACCACGGCCGCGCCGTCGGCCGGTCGGTAGGCGACTCGCCACCAGAATTGCTCGCCGGTCACGTCGATGCGCAGATCGGCAGGTGCCACACCGCGCGGCCGCATATAGGGCAGGCTGAACACCAGCAGCGCGGCCAGCACCAGCGCCGGGATCAGCCCGCCGGCAATCAGGATCAACCGCTCGCCGCCGCGCAGGCTGAGCGCCCCCGGCCGGGCCCGCACCGCCCAGGCCATCAGCCCGGCAACGCCCGCGGCGACGATCACGCCGCCCCCCACCATCACCAGCGTGATGTAATTGATGCCCGCCGCTTCCTCGCCGAACGCCGCGAACACCGATTGGTGGCGGTTACAGCCTCCCAGCGCCATCGCCCCAAGGACGATCGCCAGCCTTCCTTGCCTGCTGGACTCGGCTCGCATGCCCCCGCCCTATCCCGCGAGGCGCGAGCCGTCCATCAAACGATTGAAACATCCTGTAATATATTGTTTCCAGGCGTTGCGTTCGCGCAGCCGACAGAATCAAGTCACCCACTGGTGAACGTTGTGGTCGTCACGTGGTGCACGGTGCGCACGGCGCCGCCGGGCAGCTCCGCCGGCACATCCTCCCGAAGCGCCGCGGAAAGGATGTAGCGACCCGGCGCGCGGACGGGAACTTCGACGATGCCCATCGCGTCCGTGGTCAGCACCGTGGACGCCCTGTCCGGGCCGATCACCGTCAGCTTGCTGCCGGCAAGCGGCTTGCCGCTGCGGACGAGCCGGAAACGGCTGGCATTCGGCGCGGCAGGCGCGATCTCGAACGGAAGCTCCGTCGCGACTTCGGCCCGTCCGGCGCGGGCATAATAGACCACGCCCTCCCGGGCGCCGTCGGTGCCCCAGGGCCTGAACACATCGTCGTCCCACACCCGAACGTCGCCGGCCGGTACCGCCGCTTCGATATAGCCGGCCTTGCGAATCAGGGCGGGCTGCACCCCTTTCAGGATGCGCGGCGCCTTCAAGTGCACGAACTCGGGATCGCCGCCGGCCGGCAATGCTTCCCCCGGCTCGCCAAGATAGATCCGCACCGGGCCCGCGCCGTCGCGTTCGACCCACACTTCATGTGCCTGCGCGGTGCCGGCGATCGCGGCAAGCAGCACGGTCATCAACGCCTTCTTCATGGTCTTCGCTTCCTGTTCTCGGGTGCGCGCCGGGCACCGAAATTCCGGAGGGTCGCGTCCGGCGCCGGTCCGCTCCCCGTGCCACGCAGCGTGCGCGCGGCGCCTTTGGCTGTCGTGACGATCGATAGAACGGCTGCTCTTGCGAGTCACTATCATCCGCATGACGCAACACTATGTAACGGGCAAAGGCTCGGGTCGGGCCTGCCGCCATGGCATCGCCCCGTCGCCGGAGACCTGATGCAGGATCAGGGCGACAGCAAGATCATCAGCTCGGAATTCGTCGCGACCTCGATCACCTCGGGCGGAGGTGGCGAGCTGCCCGACCGCGCGATGCTCGACGCGCTGCGTTCCGAAAATCCGCATCTCCAGACGATGTGCAACAAGCGTGGCCATCTGCTGTGCAACGCGACCATCGCGCGGGAAGCTGGGCTATGGCGCACCCGATCGGTCCGCGCCGCCAGGGGCAAGTGACAGGGGCACGGCGCGCGCTGCGGCCCCGCGCCGCGTGCTTCACGCCCGGTGCAGTTTCGCCATGCCGGGCATCACCTCGTAGCGCACCAGCGAGCGGATCTTGCCGCCGGGCTTCTCCACCTCGTCGATGACCTTCACGTCGGTGGTCCAGCGGCGCGGCGTGATATCGAACAGCTGGTATCCACGCCGGTCCGTGTACAGGTCGAAATTGGGATTGTTCGCGAGGAGGTGCGCGAACCCGTCGTCGCCGCGGCCATTGCCCCCCGAGGAGATGGAGGTCGCCAGGAACTCGACCGCGATGCCCTTGCCGTCGGGCGCCTCGTCGCGCTCGGGAACGATGCCCGCCGCGTGCTTGTGATGGTCGCCGGTGGCGATCACGACGTTGGTGAGGCCATGGCGTTGGATGCTGTCGCGCAGGCGTGCCTTGGCCGGGCGATAGCCGTCCCACAGGTCGGTTTCATAGACCGGCCGTGCCGCGCCGGGCGCGCGCACGTCGAAGGGCATCACGATCACCTGCTGCGCCAGCAGGTTCCAGGCGCGGTCGTTGCCCAGTCCCTCGTCCAGCCAGGCTTCCTGCGCGGCCCCCAGCATCTCCGGGCTGGCATGCGCCTCCGGCGTGCAGGCCGGATCGCGCGCGACATCGTTGCACGGCTGGTCGGTGCGATAGCTGCGCGTGTCGAGAATATGGGTGCGCAGCAGGGTACCATAATCGAGCCGGCGATAGGCGGTGATGCCCTGCACGCCCGGCATCTGGGCGCGGCGGACGGGCATGTTCTCGTACCAGGCCTGATAGCCGGCCATGCGGCGCAGCACGAAGATCTCGGGCGGGGTGCCGTCCTGATCATGCTCGCCGGCCCAGTTGTTGTCGACCTCATGGTCGTCGAACGAGGCGGCGAAGGCAGCGGCGGCATGCGCCGCCTGCAGATGCGGGTCCGACTTGTACTGCGCATAACGGCGGCGATAATCGTCCAGGCTGTAGATCTCGCCGCCATGGTGGCTGCGCACCGCCCCCGCGCCCAGCGGACGACCGGCGCCTTCATAGATATAGTCGCCATAATGGAACACGAGGTCGAGATCGTCCTCGCGTGCCAGCGCGCCCCACGCATCGTAGAAGCCCGCTTCCCAATGCTGGCACCCGGCCACGGCGATGCGCAGCCGATCGAGCGCGGCCCCGGCCGCCGGCGCGGTGCGCGCCATGCCGACGGGGCTCGCATCGCTGCCCGCCACCGCGAAGCGGTACCAGTAATGGCGATGCGGCTGCAGCCCGCCCAGCTCGACATGAAGCGCATGGCCAAGCTCGGGCCGGGCCAGCGCCGTTCCCTTGGCGACGACCCGCGTGAAGCGTTCGTCCGCCGCGACTTCCCACGACACCGGCACCGCCTGCTGCGGCATGCCGCCATGTTCGTCGAGCGGACGGATCGCAAGCCGTGTCCAGATGACGAAGCCGTCGGGCCAGGGGTCGCCCGCGGCGACGCCCAGTGTGAAGGGATTGGCGCCGAGCGGGCGCGCCAGCACGCCGGCATGGGCATCCAGGCCGGATACGAGCCACAGGCCTGCGCCCGCCTTGAGAAGAGAACGACGATCGAGGGTCATGGGGGGGCATTCCGTTGCTGGGGTAGGGTCTCCCGCACCGTGGGGCGCGGCGCGTCAGCGGGCGGGCGCGGAGCCCGTTTCCGGATCATAGGCGGGGTTCGCCGGGTCGTGCGGCCGCGGGTCGCCCTCCCCCGGCTTCGCGCTTTCGGTCCATGCCCGGACCAGCAGGTCGCGGAGCATCGCCGCGCCCGCCGCAGCACGGCGATAGACGAAATCGCGCCCTTCGCGGCTCCTGGGGTCGGCAAGCACCTTGCGCTTGTCGAGATCGAAGATCGTCTCGACCTCGGCATTGCTCTCGGCGAGGAAGGCCAGGACGTGGCCGAACAGGTCGCCCTGCTGTCGCGCGGGCGCGCCGATCCGGCTCGCGAAATGCTCCGGCTGCAGGTCGATCGCCTCGGCATAGCCGATCTCGAAGGCACCATGGATGCCGCCGCCGGTGGCATAGCCCTTCGGATTGTCGCCGAACCAGCCCTCGCAATGGATGCTGACATGGTGCGGATTGGCCCCGTCGCCGACATAATGAGACATCCAGGCGGTGTAGAAGGCGATCGTCCGCTCGATATTGGCGGTCGGCTCGCCGCGCATGCGCTTCCAGCGCAGGCTGCGCATCCCCGCGACGATGCGGCCATAGCCCTCCAGGATCGCGTAGGGCATCGTGCCGGTCCAGCGCACGTTGAGCCGCTCGGCGGCCTTGGGATCGGTCCGCGCCACGCGTTCATGTTCGCGGTACAGTGCCAGCACGAACGCATAGCGCGAGCGCGGGACCGTGCCGAGAAAGCCCAGCCGCTCGAGGAACCAGGTGTGATTGGGGTCCTCGTCGATCTTCGAGAAGGGCTCGGACGAAGAACGCCAGGTGTCGGGCGCACCCGCTTCCTCGCCGATGAACTCGGCATAGTTGCGCAGGAACATCGGCCCGTCCTCGGGCAGTGCAGCGAGCGCGGCATGGTCGATCACCGCATGGCCGCGCCCGCCCCAGGCGAGCGCCGGGGCGGTTGGACTGCTTGCGGCGAGCGCGAGGGCAAGGAGCAGCGGGGTGCGCATCCGGGGGGGCTTTCGGCAAGTGAAAAGGCCTGCCGGGCGCCGTGGCGCCCGGCAGGCAGGGGGGACGCGATCAGAAGTTGTACGACATGCCGACATAGGCCCGCCGGCCCGAATAGACCGCGTTCGTCAGGCGGTCCTTGGTGTCGCTGCCGAGATACTGCCATTCGTGCGACTTGGTCAGGTTGATCACCGAGGCGGTGAGCATCAGGCCCTTGCGGAGCTCGTACGACGCGTTGAGGTCCACCTGCTCATAGGGCGCGGTATAGGTATTGAGGCCCGAGGACAGGCCGCCCACCACGGTGCCGCGGCGGTTGTACGACGCCCGCAGCAGCATGCGGCGGCTTTCGTAGAAAACCGAGGCGTTCCACTGGGTCTTGGCGCTGCCGACCAGCGGCGAGCTGCCGACCTTCTTGCCGTCGAGCGTGACGTCCGCCGTCGAAGTATCGTTATAGGTGAAGTTCACCTGCGCGCCGAGACCCGACGGCAGAGTGTGCTGGGCATAGATCTCGACGCCCTGCGACACAGCGTCGGAACCGTTGGCGACGGTGGAATAGGATTCGATCACCACCTGCTCGCCCGCCACGTCGCGGGTGACGTCCATCACCAGCGGCACGATGAAGTTGGACACGTCCTTGCGGAAGGCGGTGGCGCCGATCACCGAACCGCGGTGGAAATACCATTCCACCCCGGCATCATATTGCCATGCCTCGAATGCGCTGAGCTGCGAATTACCGCCGCTGCCGGACCAGCCCGCAAATTCGCCGAACTGGTCACGATCGAAGGCATAGGCATCCGAACGGTAGGTGAGCGAGCGGGCGCCGGCGAGATCGGAGATCGACGGGCGCGCCATCACCTTGGCCACCGCGCCGCGCACCAGCAGGTTCGGCGTGACGTCGTAGGAGGCGTTGAAGCTCGGCAGCACGTCGGTATAGCTTTTGCGTTCGTGCAGGCGAACATTCTGGATCACTTCGCGCTGGGCGAGCGGCAGCACCTGGCAATTGCCGTCGGCCCCGAGCGGGCGATTGGGATCGAACGGACCGTTCGGGCCGTTGACGCAATAATCAACGAGATACTGGAGACGGTCCGACGTCTCGTCGCGCTGGGCGGTCTTGACCACGCGCAGGCCGAGATTGCCGCGCAGGCCGCCGGTCGCGAAATTAGCCTGGACATAGCCGCCCAGCGCTTCTTCGCTCAGTTCATAGACGTTGTTCGGCTCGGGCTCACGCACCGAGGGGCCGTAGCGCTCGTTGATGATGTCCAGATAGCGCTTGAAGTCCACGCCCGGGTACAGGTTGGCGCTGAACCCGCCGTTGATGTTCCCCATCGGCTGGCTGTAGAAATATTCTGGCTGGGCGAGCGCGCCTTGCGGCGTGTTCTGGTAGCGGATCTTGTTCGCGGCATCGGCATACCATTCGTTGCGCCCGGTCTCGCGGTGCACGTCGAGCTTGCGCCATTTGCCCCCCAGCTGAACCGAACGCAGGAAACCGTCGTCGAACGCGCGCTTGAGGTCGAGCTGGACATAGGGCTGGTCGAGCGCGCTGTTGGTGAAGCTGGAATTGGTGCCGCCGATGTCGATCTGGGCGATGCCGTTCATCAGATTCTGCTGCAGCTCGGGCGAAAACTCCATCGCCACGCCGTTGCTGGACAGATCCCAGGCGCTGAGGAAATTGCCGTTCTTCTCCTGGCCGGTCACCGTGATGCGCGGCTTGGCGGCGACCTGGAACCGCATCGAGGGGCCGCCGCGCGACGCCGTCTTGCCCACCTTGAGCAGCGCGTCGAAGCGGCCGCGCACATAGTGCGCCTCGCCTTCGAAGGTCTGCGAGTGCTGCATTTCCTTCGAATAATAGCCGGTGAGGCGTGGCGTCTCCATCGTGCACATCGGCTTTGCGGCCAGGCAGGGCGCGCCCGGCACGGCGAAGGTCGCCGCGGTCATCACCGTGCCGCTCTTGTCGAAGGTCGCATCGCTGAAGAACTTGCCATATCCCCATTCGGGGATGGTCAGCTGGTTCATCACGAAGTCGCTCTTGTATTCGAAGCGGAAATAATTGGCGGTCAGGGTCAGCGTGTCGGTCGGCCGGAACTGCGCGGTCGCCTGCACGCCGAAGCGCTCGCGATCCTGGTCGAAGACCTCGGCGCGCACCGATTGCGGCGCCCAATACCCGGTATAATGGGTTCCGCCGACGGTGCTCTGGCCGCCACCGGTCCAGTAGGAAACCGCCGCATCGTTGGCGATCGGGTTGCCGTTGACGTCGGTCGCCCGCTCGATCACCTGCCCCCTGGCGTCCCGGTCGCTCCACCAACGCCACGTGCCCGCGGTCGAGCGCATCTCGCGGTTGGTGCGCTTCTGATACACCCCGCCGACGAGCAGGCCGATCGTCTCGTCCTGGTTCTTCCACGAATATTGCGCGCCGACCTGCGGCTCGAACTTGTCGCTGTTGTCCGAATAGGTGCCTTCGACCGAAATGAAGCCGGTGCCCGAGGGCACGTCGAAGGGGCGCCGGGTGTTGAGGATGATCGTGCCGCCGATGCCACCTTCCTCGAGCCGAGCCTCGGACGATTTGTAGACTTCGGTGCTGGCGATGAAGTTCGCCGGGAGCATCACATAGTTGAACGAGCGCTGCGGATCGCCGCTGTCGGCACCGGCGAGGAAGTTGCCGTTGAGCAGGGTCTGGGTCAGCCCCGGCTGCAGCCCGCGGATGCTGACGCGCGACCCTTCGCCGCCGTCGCGGCTGATGACCACGCCCGGCATGCGCTGGAGGGCGTCGGCGACGTTCTTGTCGGGGAACTTGCCCACGTCCTCGGCGGTGATGACGTCGACGAACGCATTGGCCGCGCGCTTCTGCTGGAGGCTCTGCGCGATGGATTCGCGGTAGCCGGTGACGACGATGTCGGGATCGGGGGCAGGCTCATCCGCCGTCGCCGCGATGGGGGCGTTTCCCACCTTTTCCTGCGCCAGCGCGATGAACTGCCCGTCATCGCCTACCACGCGCAGGCCCGATCCGGCGATGAGGCGGTGCAGCGCCTGCTGCCGCGTCATCGTGCCGCGCACCGCCGGCGCGGTCATGCCGCGGATCTCGGCGGCGGGATAGACGATCTTGACCTTGGCCTGCTTCGAATAGGCGATCAGCGCCTGCCCGAGCTCCTGCGAGGGGATGTCGAAGCTGGTCGTATCGGCCCGTGCCGGGCTCGCGACGAGCGCCGTGGTGGTGGCGAGTGCGGCAAGCAGCGAATGGTAATGCAAGGTCATCAATTTCTACCCCCATGGTGACGCGAGGCCCGCGCCGTTCGGGGGAATGACGGGATCGGAGGGCGCCGCCTCCAAGTTCCGTGAAAATAATTTTCACAGGTGCACGTTCGGAGCTCCCAAACCGCACCGCCAGACGCGTTACCGCCTCAGTTCGAAGCCGTCCGCGGTCTGCACCACGCGCGCATGGAGGGTCAGCGAAACCGCCTTCAGGAACTGGTCGGGGCGGTCGAGATCGAACCGGCCGCCGATCTTCGCGCGGGCGAGATCGCCATCGGCGATGCGGATCTTGCGCGTCAGGTAGCGATTGAATTCGGTCGCCGCGTCCGCGACCGACTGGTCGAGGAAAACGATCTCGCCCGCGCGCCACGCCATTTGCGAAGCGACGTCCTCGGCACTGCGGATCTCCAGCCGCGGTGCCTCGCCCTCGGCCACCACCACCATCGCGTTGGGCCGCAGCATGAGCGCGCGGCCCGCTTCGGGCACCTGCCGGGCCGCCCCGTCGACCAGCGTCAGCTCGGCCCGACCCCCGCGGATCCGCGCATTGAACAGGCCGGGCGCAAGCGGGAGCGACGCCCCGTTCGCGCGTAGCACGGCGCCCTTGCCCGGGCGGATGTCGAGCGCCACTTCGCCGCGATCGAGGCGGACGAGGTGCTCGTCGCCGCGAAAGCGCCACGCCATCGCGCGGTCGGTGTTGAGATACGCGACGCTGCCATCGGGAAGTGCCACGCGCCGGGCCTCGCCCACGCCGGTGGTCGCGTGCTCCCACGCATAGGCACGCTCGGCCACCAGGCCCGAACCGAGCACCGCCACCGGCAGCGCGATCGCCGCAGCCTTCAGCCA
>JAPJRE010000159.1 GCA_030824725.1 Sphingomonas sp. | reverse complement strand
CCGGTTCTGTGACGGCAGTTTCGGGCTGTTCTACGCTGCCAGCACCATCGAGACTGCGGTTGCCGAGACGCGCCATCACCGAACCCGCTTCATGGCGTACACCCACGAACCGGCGCAGGAACTCGACATGCGCGTCTACGCGGTCGACCTGGACGCCATGCTCCACGATATTCGCGGCCTGCGCGATGAACGCCCTGCCCTCTACGCCCCGGACAGCTATGCCGCCGGCCAGGCGCTTGGCCGGCACCTGCGTGAGCAAGGTTCGGATGGCATCGTGTACCAAAGCGTGCGCGACGCCGACGGCGAGTGCGCCGCGGTGTTCCGCCCTCGCCTACTCGCCAACAGCCGACAGGAGCGGCACCTGTGCTACGTTTGGGATGGCCGGGCGATTGTCACCGTCTACGAGAAGAAGACATTCGCCTAAAGGTCCTGCGGACAAGCTAACCTTTCGGCCTTGAGTGACGCCTGTCAGGAATAGACCCCGGCAGCCATACGATCGAGATCTTCCATGACGATATCGATATCGCCATTCGCAACCAATTCCGCGGCCGTTTTCCCAACTCCAGAAATGGGTTGATGCTTGAACCAGATAACCGCCTTGCCTTCTTCGCCTGCAAGTTCTGCCGCTCGCGTTATAACTCGGGCTATTTCCTCCAGTTTAATCTGCACGGTCGGGGCGGAGGGATACAGAGTCATGGCCTTAGGATCCAGGCGAGCAACGCGAGCCAAATGCGCCATGGAGAAGCGCAGGCGCTCCGCCAGACGACGGGGCGAGATGATCTCATTCTCGCGAATGTCATCCTGGAAGGCTGCAGTCATAGGGCAGTCCATATTCAACATGTGAAGACAAAACTCTCACGTCTCAGAACCGCTGAAGATTGTCCTAGCTCCAATGCTGATCGAGCAGCGCTTTCAACGCGGCCTCCGCTTCAGCCCGCGTACCACCGGCATGCGGGAGCAAGGTAAGTTTGAGACCCTTACGATCCACCGCCTCCACTTTCAGCAATGGTTTCCCCCCTTCGGACACGATCGTTTCCGGCTTTCCTGACTTCTTGGGGGATCCTGACCTCTTGGGGGGATCGGCGGCCAGAGCGAGCGCGCGTATGATATCGGGGACCGGCATCGGTGCTGCGCGATCGGACTGCACCTGAGCGAGACGTCCCGCCTCGGCGAACACACGCTGCCGCCGATCCTCCGGTTTCAAGAGAGGCTTGATCGCGGTGACATGCTTGATCCTGAGATCCTGCGGAAGGGCGAAGGCCGCCATCAGTTCCGCCGGCAGCCGGGCAAGGTCGAGATAGCGGCTGAGCCAGCTTTCCGTGACATTGATCCGCTCGGCCATCACCTTCTGGCGCCCCTCATAATAGGCGTCGAGCGCGCGCAGATAGTCGCGCGCGCGCTCCAGATCGGTGAGATCGTCGCGCGCCCGATTCTCGAGGTCAGCGAGACGGAAGGCCTCCTCGTCGGTAAGGCTACGGATATCGACGAGAAAGCGGAAATCCGGATAGTTGTGGGCGCGCAGCCAACTGATCGTCCAATGCCGGCGCGCGCCGCAAATCACCTCGAAATCGAAGGCAGGATCGTCCTTCACGCGGCGAACGATGGCGGGCATTTCTTGCTTGCCCTGCGCCTTGATGCTCTCGATGAGGTCGGCGCACCGCTCCTCATTGAGGAGCGCATATTCGCGGTTATGCCCCGCCCACATTCGGCAGCGCGCGGGATCGACAAGCTCATGGGTGCGCGAGACGACGCTGCCCGTCGCCAATTCGGCAAGCCGGCTTTCCCGGCCCGCCAGCACGCTCGCACCGATGCCAGGGCGCCGCGCCGCTGGGGCTTGCGCCCCCGGGTCGATTCCGGCGACCAGATCAGCCGCGAAGTTGGCGTTCTTCTTGCTCATCATCCACCCCTTCTACCCGGAATTGCACCGGTGCAATTTTGCTCGCATCAGGCGAGTCCCTCCTTGCGAAGCCGCGTCAAATGGCTCGGCCACATCGACCGAATGTCGACCTCAATTTCACTGTTCACGCCATCAAGATAGGCAAGGCAGCGGTTGCGCACCGTCGAACTGGTGACCGGGCCGTCCAGCTCGTAGACGGTCATCAGCCGCGCCGTTGCATTGTCGATTTCGGCCGAATCCTTGAGCGGCGTACGGACGATCGCGTGACCGAAAAGGGTCCGCATCAGGTTCAGCAGTTCCTTCTGCATCGACTTATTCTCATCGACCTTGGACGCCACAAAGCGCAGGAACTGCAGCGACGGCGCCAAGCCGCGATCGGCCAGCGTCTCTATGGTCTCATCGAGCATGGCGAGGAAGGCCGCCGTCGACGAGAAGTCCATCACCGTCGGCGGAACCGGCACCACCAGCGCATTGGCCGCGCGCAGCACCGAAAGCGAGATCGCGCCGAGCGCCGGAGGCGGATCGAGAACCACCACATCGAACCGATCGGCGATGCTCGCGATGCCTTGCGCCATGCGGTCGATCAGGTTCCCCTGCCCCCGCGCCATGCGCGCTGCGATTTCATATTCCGACTGGAACAGCCGCAGATTGGCCGGAACAAGCTCGAGGCCGTCGAAGTGGGTCTTGCGCAGGGCATAGTCGAGCGACTCCATGTCGTCGTGCCGCAGGAATGGATAGAGCGTGTCCTCCTCGGTCAGGTCGAGGTCGGGCACATAGCCGAATAGCGTGGTTGCCGACGCTTGGCTGTCGCAATCGATGAGAGCCACCCGGTAGCCCTTGATCGCGAGATATTGGGCCAGGTGCACCGAAAGAGTCGATTTCCCCACCCCGCCCTTGAAGTTCTGCACCGCGATAACGCAGCAGGGATCGGTTGCGGCCCGCCAGGGCCGGGTGCCGAACAGTCCGCGCATGTCGTTGAGCTGCGCCAGGGTATAGCCGACACGCCGATTATTCTCGGTTCGCGGAGGCGGCGGCAAGCGGCCGTCCTTCTCGGCCTCGCGAATGGCCGCCGCGGTTCGGCCGACCAGTTCCGCGGCCTTGCCAATCGGGAACGTCGGCTCGCGCCGCTCGTCCGCCCGGGCACTCCGCGCGGAGTCGCGGAGCCGCTCGAGGACAGAGCTGGTCCGTTGTGCGAGCGTCGAGACGGACAGCAGGTCCTGCGTGCCCTCAATGTCGAGTGATGCAGCCAAGAGAGGCCCCCTTGCGAAACTAGAGGGGGCATAGCTCAATTTGCACTTTTAGGTCAATCGAAGGCTGATTTTCGCAAGTCGGCCCAGCCCGAAGGGCGAAACTTGCCCAATCTGCGCCGCAGACCTTTTGCGCCCCCTCGCAACCTGACCCCTTGGGGGCAGTTCACCCCGAAATTGCACCGGTGCAATTTCGGCTCAGGGGCGCCCGCGTCGTGCCAGGAAACTCTCGCAGAAGCCGGTCCAGGATGCGATCAGCTTGGCGCCCTTGAGCTTCGCCAGCCTTTCGCCCATCTGCGCGCGATAGGCATCGGCAATGAGATCGATGTCCCAACCGCCGCCAGCCGAACGGCCGATGGCCGCGAGCGTGTCCGAGCCAAAGCGGATCGTGCCGTTCGGGAAGGTGACCTCCCCTGCCCCAGCCTTATCCTTTGACACCAAGGCCGCCACCGCCGCCTGTGTGACAGCCTCGACGGCAACGGTCTCCACCTCGTCCTCGCGCCGCGCCTTTCTGCCCGCAGAGTGCCGACCGATCTCATCCACGGTCGCGATTTGGGCCGGAGCATCCTTGGGCTCAAAGCGGAATTCGATTTCGGTGACAGTTCTGCCCTGGCGGATCTCCCGCCACTCCACGCGAAAATGGGCGAGCTGGTCGATTTCGGCCTTCGCCTTTTCGAGAACTTTGCGGCGCAGCTGCGCGAAATCCTTGTAGACGTCCGGCGCGATGCCGAGCAGCGCACGCAGCGCCGTCATGTCGCCCTTCCAGAGCGACTGGCGCCTATGCAGCCTCAGCGCCCCGATCTCGTACAGCTTGAGCGCATAGGTTGATCGGAAGCCGAGCACCGCCTGGCGGTTCAGGACCGCATAGGTCTCCGATTCCTGGATCAGCTTTCGGGCTTCGGGCGTGAACTCCCACTCGATCCACCCAGCGTCCGCGCCCTCTTCGTCTTCCGCTTCTTCGCGCGACGACGAGATAAGCGAAAAGCGCAGCGTCGCCTTCTTGCCGCGCCAGGACTTGTCGTCGACCGCGAAAAGCGTGCGGTGCAATTCCTCAAGCATATCCGAGATGCGCTCATTGCCCTTGTGGCCGCGGCGAATGTCCGCCTTTCGCATCTTGTGCGGGCGGTCCTCCCAGGCATCACCGCCCGCGGTCAAAATCATCAGCGCAAGCAAACGCGAAGCAGTCAGGCTAAGCGACTGGCCTTTGACGAACTTGACCTCGACGATGCTGCCGGGCTTGGCGAACTCGTCACCGCCCTTTGCCTGCAGGGCGGCAGCCACCCGCATCGCCCGTCCCGGAGAAGCGTCATCGCCGGTGGGGGAGGGCGTTACAGCGTGATCTAGGGCTTGCTCGTCATCCATGCCATGAAGTCTGCGCCGATTCGTCCAGCGTGGGAGAAAATCTGCCTGACCTGTCCTTACGCGTCAAGTCAGGGCAGGATAGACACCGGATTCGGCCCCCAAGAGGTCAGGATGGAACTTCGCTCCGAAGCAGCAAACCATGAGGAAGTGCGGCGAGTCGCGTTTCCAAGCGCCCGGACCCGCGCAAACGGCAGCGCGGACGCCGAAGAAAGTCCCTGACGAACGCTATGGCGAGCGAATCACTCCAGCAGGAAGCTGTCCCCCATACGGTCAGGAAGGCCCCAGCAGGTCAGGTTGCATCCCCCGATCGGTCAGGGAAGCGCCCCCGGAAGGGCAGGCAAAATCCCCCGTCCGGTCAGGATAAGCTTGCTCAAACCCGCAGAAATGCTGTGCTTTCGGCCTCCTGAATCTGAATCCTTTTGAATCGGAAAAGCTTCCGCTGCGAGCAGCGGCGTTTTGATTCTTTTTATTTTGAGAAAGAGATCGGCGTCGCGCCTGATGCAATCGTTCAATCCCCCCGCCTGGAGGGATACGCGAAGTTAGCCGCCTACGATAGGCTGCCGGCCAAATGACCTTGCGCATGGAGGGTGCATGATCAACTTCGCCAAGTTCGAGATCATCGGCCGGATCGGGGAAATCGACGCGCGGCCGAAAGTCACCCTGCTGTCGGTCTGCGCGAATTATCGCCGCAAGGGTGACGATAACGAATGGCAGGAAGACAGCCACTGGAACCGCGTGAGCGTCTTCAGCGAAGGCCAGCGAAAACATATCGCCGACCGGGCTCAAGTCGGGGATCTCGTGCGCATAGCCGGACGGCTCAAGGACAACTCCTATGAACGCGACGGCGCGACGCACTACACAACCGATCGCATCGTCGAGGAATTCGGGATCCTGGCACCCAAAGGCATGCCGGGGTGAAATATCGGGGAGGGGAGGGCGCAATCAGCAGCGGCGCTCCACCACTTCCGAGGATTAGTCGATGCCCATAGCTGCTCCCCATCGCGCCAAAGCCATTGTCGAAGCCCTGGGTGGGATCTGGCGCGGTACGCGCGGCGAATGCCGGTGCCCGGCACATAACGATCATGGTCCCAGCCTGTCGGTACGCCTGGGCGAGCGGGCGATCCTGTTCCACTGCTTTGCCGGCTGCGACACGCGCGATGTTCTGGCTGCTTTGCGCCGGCGCAAACTTCACGATGCGGAGCCGCTCACAATGCCGCGCCCGAAGGCGGCCGCGGACCATCGCGCTCTTGCACTTCGCCTATGGAAGGCGAGCCAGCCCATCGCCGGATCTCCAGCGGCCGATTATCTGGCGGCGCGCGGTCTGCCGCCTCCCTATCCGCGTTGCCTGCGCTACAACCCGCGCACCATCGTCGGGGCCGGTGAGCGCCGCCGGTTCTTTCCGGCGATGATCGCCGCGGTCGAGAATGATCTGGGGGTTGTCGCCGTCCAGCGGACCTGCCTCGATCTCGCCGACATCCTGCACAAACCCATGCCAAAGCCGAAGATTGCCCTTGGCCTTCTCGGCGACGCGGCCATTCGTCTGGCGCCGGCCGGCGAGGAGCTTGGCCTTGCCGAAGGCATCGAGGACGCCCTTTCAGCAATGGCCTGGTTCGGAACGCCCACCTGGGCGCTGGGCGGGGTCGAACGCCTTGGGCTTGTCGCCATCCCCGAACGGGTCAAGCGTATCATCGTCTATGGCGATCGCGGTGCCGCCGCTGCCGCCATGCTCAAAAAAGCCCGCCCCCATCTCACAGCCAATGGACGCGAACTGGTGCTCCGGCTGCCGGAACGGCACGCGGACTGGAATGATGCTTGGCGTGTCCGCCGGGCCGCCGAGGCGGCCTGAAAGGGGAGGGAGCCTTCCGGCTGATGACCTGGCGCTGATGCCAGGTGTCAGACCTGGAGATGCCCCATGGCCACACACCCCCTCGCGCTCACGCTGCCGCTCGATGATCCCGCCCGTACCGCTGCTCAAGGCATAGCCGACCGGCTGTCCGAAGGATGTCCGGTTGCACGTAACGACCTCCTTGCCGAAATGACCTCCGCTTTCGGTGGCTCGAGCGCCGATGGCCTGTGGTCATTGCGCGACGCCTACGATGTGCTCGAACTCGCGCAGGTCCTCCATCTGAAGAACGCGACGCTCCCGGCAGATGCGAATGCGCGGCTCGCCCAGCTGATCGCTATGACGGCGGCGCTTCCCACGCAAAGCGTGCGTAGCGAAACGCAGATCGCGTTCCAGCAATTCTCGACACCGGCGCCGATCGGCTTCCTTGCCGCCAAGGCAGCCGCGATCACGGCACACGATATCGTGCTCGAGCCCTCGGCCGGGACCGGCCTCCTGGCCGTACACGCCCATCTCGCCGGCGCGCGCCTCCTTCTCAATGATATCGATGCCTGGCGCACGCGTTTGCTGCGTCACGCCTTTCCCGAAGGCAGGCTGAGCACGCATGATGGCGAACTGATCGACGATATGCTCGATCCGCAACTGGTGCCGAGCGTCGTGCTCCTCAATCCGCCCTTCTCGCGAAGCCAGGGGCGCGCGCGCGATCGCCATGCCGCGCTTCGCCATTTGCGCTCCGCGCTGTTGCGGCTTGCTCCAGGCGGGCGCTGCGCCGTTATTCTCCCCGACCGCATCGAGACGGAGGACGCGGATTGGCTGCACGCCACTGCGGGCGCGCATGCCCGGCTGCATCTCGACCTGCCGCCCGATGCCTATGCCAAGCACGGCACCGGCCAGGCAGTCCAGCTCATACTCCTCGAAAAGGACGGGGCAGGGGGCTCGGTCCCGCGCCAGACCTGCACGACGCTCGGCGCTGCGCTTGCGGCCATCGATGCGATGGCGACCCCATGCGCGCCGCAGCCGCAGCCGATCTCCCGCCCCAGCGGATTGTTCCGGGGCCTCACGCGGCGGACCCGCCCCGTCTGCTCGCGTGCGGCGGTGACCCTGCCCACGACCCGCGCGGTCGCCTATCACCGTCTCGACGCGCCCGCACCCGCGGGCGAACCGCAAGGGATTTACCTGCCCTATCGGCCGAGCCGTCTGCTGATTGCCGATGCTCGTGAGCACCCAAGCGCGCTGGTCGAATCGCAGGCAATGGGATCGATTGCCGCACCCCCGGTCGCTTATGAACCCGTGCTGCCGGCCAGGATCCTGGACGACGGCCTGCTCTCGGACGCGCAGCTCGAAACGCTGATCTACGCTGGCGCGGCGTTCGAGCGCGATCTTCCCGGGCGGTTCATATCCAGCGAGGAGGGTCTTTCGCTGTCGCCGGCAGAGGCCGGTAACGCCTATCGGACCGGCTTTTTCCTTGGCGATGGCACGGGCGCCGGCAAGGGGCGGCAGGTGGCAGGCGTCATCCTCGACCAGTGGTTGCGTGGCAACCGCCGCCACCTCTGGATATCCAAGAGCGAGACGCTGGTCGAAGACGCTCGCCGGGACTGGTCGGCGCTTGGCGGCTTGCCGCTCGACATCCAGCATCTCAACCAGTGGAAGCTCGGCACCCCGATCGCGCTGGGCGATGGGATCCTCTTCCTGACCTATGCCACCCTGCGCTCCAACCGCGGCGACAGGGGCACGCGGCTGCGCCAGCTGATCGAATGGATGGGTGAGGATTTCAGCGGCGTCATCGTTTTCGACGAGGCGCATGAAATGGCCGGGGTGGCCGGCGGCGAGGGCCGGTTCGGCGCCACGAAAGGGTCCGAGCAGGGCATTGCCGGTGTCCGCCTGCAAAATCTCGCTCCGCGCGCCCGGATTCTCTACGCCTCGGCGACGGGCGCCTCGGATGTCAACAATCTTGCCTATGCGACACGCCTCGGATTGTGGGGACCGCAGACGGCCTTCGCCGACCGGCGGGCCTTCGTGGAATCCCTGCGCCGAGGCGGCATCGCGGCGATGGAGTTGATCGCCCGCGACCTCAAAGCGCAGGGCCTCTATGCCGCGCGGGCGCTCAGCTTCGCCGGCGTCGAATATGACATCCTCGAGCATCGGCTCAGCGAAGAACAGATCGCCGTCTACAATGCCTATGCCGATGCCTGGGCCGTCTTATGGCGAGCTGCGCATAAGATCGCTTATCGCGAGGAAGCGGTAATGCGGAGGAGCGCGGCGTAACCGGCGAAT